>NZ_CP095855.1:8015000-8264041 GCF_023100805.1 Chitinophaga filiformis | reverse complement strand
TGAGCTATTGTAAATTAATGTTGTTCTTAAATTAAGGATTGTTCTCGAATTGTAAATCTTATCAACGTGGGGGGTCGATAGATTTTCAGACAGGACGACGAATATCAGTAGAAAATGTTGAAAAAAAAAATTTATCTCCCCTTGTTTTTATTTCTCTGATAACAGTTTGCCGCCTCTGTTTTTCGCTGTTTTTATTCTCTTTTTTGAGCTTGTTTTTTTGTCATTTTAACTTGATGAAAGTCAGTACTGCTCTGCTTTGATAGCCAGGCTTTTCCAGTTGACATTAACTTGTTTGTCATAGATATGTGTACTTACTGATAAAATACTATTGTATACAACTACAAGCTACTTTTTGATCATTAGAAATGATCGCTCCGAATGTTAATAATTCCATTGCGGGGGTGCAAAACTATGTTAGTAATTGCATTTAAAAAAATGTCCTTTAGGTTAGCAAATACCATGCAAAATTATTATATACGCGCCCGCACGTTGTGAGACTTCTTTTATAACTGCCTGTTTTAAATTTTATTGCGTGGGACTTCTGCTAAAAAACCTATCTTTGGCCCTCTGAACAGCTAAAAATTTTTATATGAGTTTTGAAATAACCGGAAAACTGATCGTGAAGTATAATACGATGCAGCGTAGCGAAACCTTTAAAACCAGGGAGTTCGTTATCGAAAAGTCTGATGATATCAATGGCCGCGTTATAAATAACTACATCAAGTTCCAGGCGGTGCAGGACAGAACTGCTATCGTAGATCGCTTCAATGAAGGTGAAACCGTGAAGGTTTACTTCAACATCAAAGGAACCCGCTGGGAAAAGGACGGCAGGGTGAATTACATCACAAACCTTGATGCATGGCGCATGGAATCTGTTGTGGCAGGCGGATCTTCTACAGACTCAATGCCTAATTATAATACTTCCCAGGAAGTATCTTCCGGAGGTGGTCAGGCTGATGATCTGCCATTTTAATGCCCTGACAATAACAACTCGTTAACAAAATAACTGGAAACGGATACCTGAAATACGGGTATCCGTTTTCAATTGTTAGGATAACTACCTAACCACTGTATATATGATTCAACAACTTTCTCTCAAATTGTTGCCTTCCCAGGCGGCTTCCGACATCACCATTATCGGGGAGGCTGCTGCTGCTCTTGGTATAAAGCCTTCCGCCATCACTGGTTTCCATCTGCTTAAACGCTCTATTGACGCCCGTTCCAGACAGGTGTACTTCATGCTCACTGTTAAAGTGTTCGTCAATGAACCTTTCCAGGAAAGAGAACGTATCATACCGATATATGATATATTGCCCGCGGATGCTCCCCAGGCGATCATCGTAGGTGCAGGCCCTGCAGGATTGTTTGCAGCACTGCGTCTTATAGAAGCCGGTATCAGGCCCATTGTACTGGAGCGCGGCAAGGACGTACGTGCAAGACGGAGAGACCTTGCTGCATTAAATAAAATGGGCGTTGTCAATCCGGACTCCAACTATTGCTTCGGTGAAGGCGGGGCCGGTACTTATTCTGATGGTAAATTATATACACGCTCCAATAAGCGTGGCGACATCAACCGCATACTCAGCATCTTCGTCCATTTCGGCGCTACTGAAAAGATCATGTATGATGCACACCCTCATATAGGTACCAATAAATTACCACATATTATTGTAGCCATGCGGGAGCAGATCACCAATAGTGGTGGTATGGTATTATTTGAACAGAAAGTAACTGATATTTTAACCAGGAATAATGAAGTGACGGGTGTGCTGACTGCCGGCGGACAAACCTTTTCCGCTTCCCAGGTCATTCTCGCTACAGGCCACTCTGCCAGGGACATCTTCCGCCTGTTACATCAGAAAAATATTCTCATCAGTGCCAAACCATTTGCATTGGGTGTTCGTGTAGAACATCCGCAGGCATTAATTGACAGTGCACAATATCATTGCCCCACAAGAAATGAGTATTTACCCCCAGCCAGCTATAGCCTGGTAGAACAGGTGGATGGAAGGGGAGTGTTCTCTTTCTGTATGTGCCCCGGAGGCATTATTGCACCAGCGTCTACAGATCCGGGCGAACTGGTGGTGAACGGATGGTCTCCTTCAAGACGTGATAACCCCTACGCTAATTCCGGAATGGTAGTTACCGTTGATGAAACAGACTTTTTGCCTTTTGCTGATAAAGGCCCGCTGGCGGCTATGTATTATCAGCAGATGGTAGAGCGTGATGCCTTTACTGCCGGCGGCGGACAATTTGTTGCGCCCGCTCAACGGATGACGGATTTTGTACACAATAAAGTATCCACGACCCTGCCACCCTGCTCTTACCTGCCCGGTGTAAACAGTGTTGATCTCCGTGAAGTCCTGCCCGTTAGTGTACATCAAAGACTGGCCGCCGCCTTTAAAGCGTTTGGCCGTAAGATGAAGGGATACTATACGGCTGATGCTATTCTTGTAGCCACAGAGTCCCGCACTTCTTCTCCCGTACGCATCCCCCGCGAAGACGATACACTCATGCACCCGCAGATCAGCGGCTTGTACCCTTGCGGGGAAGGAGCCGGGTATGCAGGTGGTATCGTGTCGGCCGCTATGGACGGAGAACGGGTAGCAGAGCGGATCGTGGCTTTCTATCACGCATAGTATCCGTTTTATCACACTTTTTCAAAAAGTGTAAAAGGGATAACTATCATTGCTGAAAGTTTTATCCTTATGAACCAGCTAAGAAAAACAGAACTGGGTGTTGCAACAGGGCTTTTCCTGTTGATTATATTCTCTCTTCTATATAAGAGCGTTTCTTATAACGTATTCGATCTGCAACATGAGTATGGTTACAAGTTTGCCAGGTACCACCAGGTGTTTGATTATTATAAACATTACCTGTTACCATTGCTTGCGCATATTACTGTTGTATATCTCGCGTTCCTGAGTACCAACACCTGGATCATCCCTTCCTTTTTTGAAAAGGGGCGTTGGAAGATAGGAGTGCCATTACTAGCAATCACCTGCGGCGCGGTATTTCTGGTGATACTGGTTGCTTCTACCTGGTATGACGGCTATCTGTTTGGTGTATACAAAACTGTGCGTGGTGTACATATGCATTGCGCAAAATCAGCTTTTATTATTACAATCTTTTACGCCACATTATATGCACTGTATTATGCTGTCAGGTACCTGTACTTTCAACAGCTGCATCCGAAGATCTCCAAGAAACCATGGTTCAACCAGGTGATCATAGAGCTGATCACGATGCTGTTGCTGCTGGCAGCAATTACGCTGATATTGCCGGGGAGAAGAACGATCGATAAAGGTGTTTTAATGTTCTTCATTGGCTCATACCTCGGAGGTACCTACTTTATATTACAGTATCGCCTGCTGCCCCGTTACCATCTCCATCGCAACCTGCGTATATTGATAAGAGATGCAGCATTCACCAGCCTGACTGCTTTAGCGCTGCTTCCCTTATTCTGGATCATGGATCACCATGTTCAGGCGCCGGCACTACTGGCAGTTTGCTTCCTTTTGTATGCAGGTGCGCTGTTCCTGGTGTTGCCTTTATCATTATGGATCTTCAACATGCGGCAGTCCCGCAGTAATACCATTCTCGGATTACGTAAGGCGCTCGATCAGTCAGAAACAGGACTGGACTTTCTTCGCTGGCAGATCAATCCACATTTTCTTTTCAACGCATTGAATACTTTATACGGCACTGCATTGATGGAGAAGGCATCTTCCACCAGCGAGGGCATTCAGAAACTGGGGGATATGATGCGGTTTATGTTGCATGATAATATACTGGAACGTATATCGCTCACCAAGGAAATAGCTTACCTGGAGAACTATATCGCACTGCAACGTTTGCGCGCACAGGGAACGCCGGATATACAGATCGAAGTCAATATAAATGACACGCATTGTGATCATGAAATAGCGCCTATGCTGCTGATCCCTTTCGTGGAGAATGCTTTTAAACATGGCATCAGCCAGCGCAGCAGGTCGCGTATTACAATATCTTTATCCTGCACGCCGGAAAAGATCTATTTCGATGTATATAATACTGTACATGCAAATAGAGCCGCTGAAGTAGAAAAAGACAGCATGGGCATCGGATTGTATAATGTACGGCAGCGCCTGGCATTGTTGTATCCTGAAAAGCACGAGTTGAACATCCGGGAAACCGCCACAGAATATTTTGTACATCTCACCATTGAAATAGTATGAGATTAACTGCTATTGCCATAGATGATGAACAGGTGGCATTGTCCGTAATACGTACACATGCTGTGCAGGTCCCGTTCCTGGAGATAAAAGGTTATTTCACCGATCCGTTCAAGGCATTGGAGTATCTGCAGCAGGAAAAGGTAGACCTGCTTTTTCTCGACATACGTATGCCCGACATTTCCGGGCTGGAACTGATGACAACCTTGCCCGGGGGACCAATGGTAATATTTACCACCGCTTATTCCGAACATGCTGTGCAAAGCTTTGAGCTGGATGCACTGGATTATTTACTGAAGCCATTTTCCTTTGAACGTTTCCTGAAAGCATGCAACAAAGCAAAGGCATTACAGGAACTGATACAACAACGTCAGAAATCGGATGTGCCTGCTCATATCATGATCAAGAGCGGTTATGAACAATATAAGGTACCGTTTGACGATATCCTGTACCTGGAAAGTGCGGGTAATTATATCAGCTTTGTTTTGAAAGATAAACGCATCCTTTCCCGCCTGTCTATGCAGGAAGCCCTGGCCCTGCTGCCGCCTGATAAGTTTACCCGGGTACACCGGTCATTCATTGTAGCGAACAACAAAATCGAAAAGGCAGACAGGAACTGTCTATACATCGGTCAGGTACCCGTCAGCATCGGTGCTGCCTACGCGCAGGCCGCAGAGAGTATATTGAGGTAATTTCCTTTCTCTCATATTATTTTTTTACATTTATTCTATGAACCTCATAGAAATAAAACATCTGCGTAAATACTATGCCACTCACAAGGCAGTAGACGATATCAGTTTTTTTATTCCCAAGGGCAGCATCTTCGGGTTACTGGGGCCTAACGGCGCAGGAAAGACCACCTTGTTGCGCATGATCACCGGTATATTTTATCCTGATCAGGGAGAAATATTGTTCAACGGGCGCCCTTTTGATCCCCGAACAGACATCCATTCCATTGGTTACATGCCCGAAGAAAGAGGCCTGTACAAGAAAATGAAAGTAGGAGAGCAGGCCCTGTACCTGGCGCAGTTGAAAGGCTTGTCAGAAAGAGATGCGAAAGACAAGATCAAATACTGGTTCGATAAGTTTGAGATCAACGGTTGGTATAATAAGAAGGTGGAGGAGCTGAGTAAGGGGATGCAGCAAAAGGTGCAGTTCATTTCCACTATTATGCACAGCCCGGAACTGCTGATACTTGATGAACCATTTTCCGGCCTTGACCCCATCAATTCCAATCTTATCAAGCAGGAAATATTTGACCTTAGCCGGAATGGCACCACCATCATTTTTTCTACTCACAGGATGGAACAGGTGGAAGAAATTTGTGACCGCATCGTATTAGTGAACCAGGGAAAGAAACTACTGGATGGCGAAGTGAAACAGATCAAACAGGATTTCAAGCAGCACCTGTTCCGCATAGGCGTAGGTGTCATGCCGAACTTCGCACAAATGGCTACCTACCATTTTTCGATCATCAAACAGGAGGGACTTGCTTATACCGTGAAGCTCAGTGAGGGCAGCAGCACCAATGATATCCTGATGCACTTCATCAGGCAGGAAATACCGGTTACCTATTTCCAGGAAATACTGCCTTCCATCAATGAGGTATTTATTCAGCAGGTCACTTCGATTACGAATGCTGAAGTAGGAACGACGAATGAAAGTCAACCTGCTTATTCCTGATCCTTTCATTCTTAACCGCTGATTTAAATTCGTTATTTCTAACCCGTCATTCCTAAATGCTATGAACAAAATCTGGCTGATAATAAAAAGAGAATTTATGACCCGCGTAAGGAAGCGCTCATTCCTGGTAGTAACACTGCTGGTGCCGCTGTTCTTCGCTGCGATGGTTGTTGTTCCTATACTGATTGCAACAAATTCAAAAGAAGAGAAGCGTATTGCCGTAATAGATGACAGTCATCTTTTCATGAATCGTTTCCCGGACGATAAAGGCGTATATTATAAATACCTGTTGAATACCAGTGTGGATTCATTCCAGCATAAATATGCAGACTACGGCTATTCCGGCCTGCTTTATATTCCCGAACTTGATATTGAGCGGCCGGCGGGCATCACCTACTACAGCAACGCACAGCCCGGTCTGGCAGTTGAAAGCCGTCTTACCCGCCGTGTGAACGATCTGATCGAAGAAGAAAGGCTGAAAAAAGCGAATATAGATGCAGCACAGTTGAAAGCGGTGAAATCTGATATCAGCATTGATTTCAAGACAGGAGAGGAAGGCAAAAAGGGCAGCTCTGCAGTTGCCTACGGTGTCGGATATGCCAGCGGGTTTATCATTTATATTATCCTGATGTTTTTTGGGATGTCAGTTATGAGGGGTGTGATGGAAGAAAAGGTTAGCCGTATTGCGGAGGTAATGATCTCTAGCGTAAAACCTTTCCAGCTGATGATGGGAAAGATCATCGGTATTGCAGCCGTAGGATTATTGCAATTCCTGATATGGGTAGTGCTTATTATTTGTGTGCAACTGGTATTGCCACTCTTCCTCTCCGGCGATACTGTAAGCGCCATGAGTGAAGGCGGCGCCATGATGCAGAGCAGTAGCAGTGCCGCTGCCATGGAAGCGATGGAGAAGATCCGGTTCGTAGTGGGCAGTGTCAACTGGACAGTTGTTATTACCTGTTTCATATTCTACTTCCTGGGAGGATACCTGTTCTATTCCGCTTTATTTGCCGCAGTCGGCAGCCTGGTAAATGAAGATCCCACAGACGCACAGGCATTGACATTTCCTATTACATTACCGATCATCATTGGTATCATGGTGATGATATCTTCAGTGCAAAATCCTACAGGGCCACTGGCATTCTGGGGTAGTATCATTCCATTCACATCTCCCATGGTGATGATGGCGCGTATTCCTTATGGTGTACCGGGTACAGTGCCCTACTGGCAGCTGGGATTGTCAATCAGCCTGCTTATAGCAGGGTTTCTGTTCACCACCTGGATGGCGGGCAAGATATACCGTACGGGTATACTGATGTATGGTAAGAAGATTACCTGGAAAGAGGCGATTAAATGGATTGGGCGAAAGGCGTAATAAAATAGTTATAGTTAAATGAATATTAGAAAGTTATTCGGACTCGGCAGATCGGAACAGAAGACGGGTATTCACGCGGTATCATTCACTGATTTTGGCTGGAAAAAGCGTGCAGAGAGTGCAGATGAAATATCATGGGTGCATCCTACATTTCCAGCGGTGCTTTCCATCAATTATTTTGAATTGCCGCCGGACGTGCCTTACAACAGCCCGGTGGAAGAATTGAGGGATTTTTACCGGCCGATGGTAACCAGAAGTGGTGGCGGCCTGATTAAGGTAGACGTAACAGATATACAGCACCTGCGTTGTATTGAAACGATATTCAAATTACCACGGGAGGAAAGAGGTGTTCTTTACATTGGTGCCTTGACAATTCCTTTTGTGGATCGTAGTTATGTGATCAAGGTGCAGGCGATTGAACAGGGAGCAACCGGTATTCGCGAAGCCATGATATGGCCACAGCTGAATGCTGCAGGTGTGGTGTCGATTGATGAAGCAGGGCGCATGACCGGCTGGTCTGCGGATCCTTACGATAACACCGTCACTGAGGGTTTTCTCATGAATCTTGCTGAAGCCGTACATTATGATGCGCAATTCCCCAGCCATCCCTTAAGTTTAGTGAGAGCTAAACTGGAAGAGATAGTAAGAAGTGTAAAGGTGGCGCCAGAATTATTGCAGTGACTTTAAGGACATAGCTTCTTTCTCGTTACATTAAACTCATCCCATATTTCTTTAACGATATCTCCGGCAGGTTTAAGTGTATGTATCAGTGCACTTACCTGCCCGATTTCGAGTTCTCCTTCCTCCAGGTTGCCTTCAAACATACCCGTCTTTGCACGGGCGCGTCCCAGCAGGTTTTTTAATACTTCCGGGTCTGCGCCCTGATCTTCTGCTGTTTTCACTGTTTCGAAAAAGCTATTCTTCAACAGCCTCACGGGGGTAAGCTTTTTCAGTGCCAACATAGTATCTCCTTCTTTTGCGTCCAATATAGCCTGTTTAAAATGGGGATGAGAGGATGCTTCCGGAGAGGCCACGAACCTGCTCCCCACCTGCACACCTTCTGCTCCCAGCGCAAACGCGGCTGTCATGGCCCTGCCTGATCCTATACCGCCGGCAGCAATAACAGGGATCTGTACTTTCTCACATACCGCGGGAATCAATACCATGGTGGTCGTTTCTTCACGGCCGTTATGTCCGCCGGCTTCAAAGCCTTCCGCAACTACGGCATCAACTCCGGCTGCTTCGCTTTTGGCTGCGAACAGGGCGCTGGACACTACGTGTACAACGGTAATACCAGCTGCTTTCAATGTGGGCGTCCATGTTTTAGGGTTTCCGGCGGATGTAAATACGATAGGTACCTGTTCCGCTATGACAATGTCGATCAGTTTATGAATGTCCGGATACAATAAAGGAATATTTACACCGAATGGTTGTGTTGTAGCCTGTTTACATTTTTGAATGTGCTCCCTCAATGTGTCAGGATACATGCTGCCTGCACCAAGCAGGCCCAATCCACCCGCATTGCTTACAGCGCTGGCCAATCGCCAGCCACTCGCCCATATCATGCCTGCCTGTATAATCGGATATTGTATGTGGAATAATTGTGTGATGCGGTTCATGGGCGTGAAAATAGGATGTTTCGTTGAAATGCGACAAGACCAGACACCTATTTTAGGAAACAAACAACAAACGTCATTAACAAAACGTAATAGGACTCCGTCAGGAGTCCCCGTGTTTGTAGCCCGGGGTGCTAACCCCGGGAATGGGTGTTTGTAGCCCCGGGTGTTAACGCCGGGAACGGGTGTTTGTAATGTTTGGATGTTAACCCACGCAGATATGATATTTGTAGATGTCAACCGCTAATTGGTATTTATCATTTCGGATATGATCGGCTGCTGAACATAACCATTTCCCGTCACCCTTCAATAAATTCAAATATGAATCTGGATTCATAAGGTACTTCAAATTTTTCCAGGAACTCGCGGTATTCCTCCTGAAATGTAACCTTCCTATGATGGTCTTCCTGGTTTAAAACATATTTAACGACATTGTCAATATGAGAATGGGAATATGAAAATACTCCGTAGCCTTCTTGCCAGTTAAATTTACCTCTAACCCATTTTTTGGTATTAATGAATTGATTTGTCTTTGATTTAATATCTCTTACAAAATTCGAAATATGAATATCGGGTCTGAAACCGACAAATAAATGTAAATGATCGGGCATACAGTGTACTGCTAACATTTTAGCGTTCCTTGCCTGAACCAGTGATGTTATGTATTTATGTAATTCTTCCTTGTGCTCGCGGTTGATCAGATTCTGTCTATGCTTTACCGCAAATACGAAATGTAAATAGATTTGTGAATATGTATTGGCCATAAATGGTTGGTTAGCAAACGGAATTGAGGTGTTGCGGTATAAATGTATCGATATAAACGGGGACATATACATGTGTAATAAAAATGAACAAAATGAACATAACATGTGTGGGTGACGGATTAAACCGATATTTTGTAAAACGTCTGTGGTAACCCCGGGGTTACCACCCCGGGCTACAAACACGTGGCTCCTGACGGAGCCGAACGCATTATGTTGGGTGTGTGATTTGTAAACGCGTTGTTGTTATCATCGTTTGGGATTGATGATGGTGGTGTGCCATATCCCCCCGGGGTTACCACCCCGGGCTACAAACACGTGGCTCCTGACGGAGCCGAATGCATTATGTTGGATGTGTGATTTGTAAACGCGTTGTTGTTATTATCGTTTTGGATTGATGATGTTGGTGTGCCATATCCCCGGGGTTACCACCCCGGGCTACAAACACGGGACTCCTGACGGAGCCGAATACATTATGTTGGGTGTGTTGTTTGTGAACGTGTTGTTATTATCGTTTTGGCTTGATGATGGTGGTGTGCCATATCCCCCCGGGGTTACCACCCCGGGCTACAAACACGAGGCTCCTGACGGAGCCGAATGCATTATGTTGGATGTGTGATTTGTAAACGCGTTGTTGTTATTATCGTTTTGGATTGATGATGGTGGTGTGCCATATTACCGTGGTTACCACCCCGGGCTACAAACACGTGGCTCCTGACTGAGCCGAATACATTATGTTGGATGTGTGATTTGTAAACGCGTTGTTGTTATTATCGTTTTGGCTTGATGATGGTGGTGTGCCATATTCCCGTGGTTACCACCCCGGGCTACAAACACGGGACTCCTGACGGAGTCTATTGCGTTATGTTATTTCATCCCAAATCAATTTCCGTATTATCCCCGATATTCAAACTCTGGCTCAAGCCGCGGATATTCGCATCACTACCGATCAATGACGATTTCAATACCACTTCATACAAATTACTGAACGAACCAATAATGGAATCTTTGACGATTGAATAATTGATGACAGTATTATCGCCGATAGCCACGTTAGGTCCGATAATGGAATTTTTGATATTACAGCCCTCTGCAATGCTTACCGGAGGGATAATGATCGTATTCTCATATGGATGCCCCTGGTTACCATGCATTTTATCTTTACTCAGGAGGATGGCATTCGTTTCCAGCAAGGTCTCTTTGCGGCCGCAGTCAAACCAGTTGCTTACCTTGAAAGTTTTGAAGGTAACACCATGCTCTATCATGCATTGCAGGGCGTCCGTCAGCTGGAATTCGTCGTGCGACTTCTTCTGGTTCAGGATATTCTGTTCCAGGCAATCGTATAATTGTGCGGTCTCCTTTATTTTGTAAACACCTACAAGGGCCAGGTTGGACTTGGGAATCTGTGGTTTTTCCACTACCCGGATGATGTTGTTGTCCTCATTCAGTTCGGCTACACCAAAATTGCGCGGATCATCCACCTTTTTCAGACCAAGCATAGACACAGGAGCGGCAATCAGTTCCTGGAAATTGCCTTCGCAGATGGTGTCGCCAAGTACGATCAGGATCTCATCGTCCTGCACTACCTGCCTGGTCAGCAGGATGGCATGTCCGGTACCCTCACGACTGTTCTGCTGTACAAAGTGGCAGGTCAGGTGGGGATATTTCTTTTGGACATAATGCTGGATCTTTTCTCCCAGGTATCCGATCACAAACACAAATTCAGTGATACCCGCTTCCGCCAGCTGGTCTATGATAATGCTTAATATAGTTCTGCCCGCAAGGGGAATTAATGCTTTCGGCTGTGTATATGTATGAGGACGTAGCTTGGTGCCAGCACCGGCTACAGGTATAATGGCCTTCATGTACGCAGGTTAGTTTAAATGATACTTCTCGTTCTCGTACCGAGGGCGTGAAGGTAGAACAAAAAATGAAAATAGTCCATAGGGGCGAGAGGATGAGTTAGCAGTAGCTTGAACTATCGTCTATAGACCGCCGACTTTTCTAGTATTTATAACTGTAGTAATGTGTTTTTGTAGCAAAAAAATCTAGCTGGTATCCTTTATTCACTATGCACTATTCGCAAATTCGATTACCTTTGCAGCAAATTTTCAAAGTACATACAATGCAAAGAGATCTGCAAATATTTAATATCATCGGCCAGGAGCTGGAGCGTCAGCGTCATGGCATTGAATTGATTGCGTCGGAAAACTTTACCAGTCTGCAGGTTATACAGGCTATGGGAACCGTGCTGACCAACAAATATGCGGAAGGCTATCCGGGACGTAGATATTATGGTGGCTGTGAAATCGTGGACCAGAGCGAACAACTGGCTATCGACAGGGCTAAGCAGATCTTTAATGCAGAATATGCGAACGTACAACCGCACTCCGGCGCTCAGGCAAATGCAGCCGTAATGCTGGCTATCCTGAAGCCAGGCGATAAGATCCTGGGACTGGACCTGAGCATGGGTGGTCACCTGACCCACGGCTCTCCGGTAAACTACTCAGGTAAGTTGTACCAGCCTTTCTCCTATGGCGTGAACAAAGAAACCGGCCTGGTAGAATACGATAAAATGGAAGAGATCGCGCTGAGAGAGAAACCGCAACTGATCGTGTGTGGCGCTTCTGCTTACAGCCGTGACTGGGATTACAAACGCATCCGCCAGATCGCTGACCAGGTAGGAGCGTTCGTGATGGCAGATATCGCGCATCCAGCTGGTCTGATCGCTAAAGGACTGCTGAACTCTCCGTTCGAACATTGCCATTTCGTAACCACTACCACCCACAAAACATTGCGTGGTCCGCGTGGTGGCCTGATCATGATGGGTAAGGACTTTGAAAATCCATTCGGTCTGAAAACACCAAAAGGTGAGATCCGTATGATGAGCTCACTGATCGATACTGCCGTATTCCCTGGTATTCAGGGCGGTCCGCTGGAACATGTAATTGCCGCTAAAGCAGTTTCTTTCTTCGAGATCCTGACCGACGAATACGATGCTTACGCAAAACAGATCATCAGAAATGCCCAGGCCATGTCTAAAGCATTCGTTGAAAGAGGCTATGAGATCGTGTCTGGCGGTACAGATAACCACCTGATGCTGATCGACCTGCGCAACAAGAACATTTCCGGTAAAAAAGCAGAACAGGTGCTGGTAAAAGCAGACATCACTGTTAATAAGAACATGGTGCCTTTCGACGATAAATCTGCCTTCGTTACCTCCGGTATCCGTGTCGGCGTACCTGCTATCACAACCCGTGGTATGAAAGAAGAACACATGCCGCAGGTGGTATCCTGGATCGATGAACTGCTGATGGATGCTGATAATGAAGCGCTTATTACTAAGGTGAGAGGTTCAGTGAACGATTTCATGAAGCAGTTCACACTGTACCCTGAATTATAAGTCAATCCGTAATAACGATAAAAAAGAAGCGGCCGTGTCATCTTGACACGGCCGCTTCTTTTTCGGATACCTGATGGCGGCAGGACGTCATTTAAGTAATTCCCAGGGCCTTCGTTTATTTTAATACTTCTCCTCTTGTTTGGATACCTAATAGAGCGCTGAAGCGCATAAGCGAATTCCTGCGCATGTTTTTCCGCTGCGCTTATTTTATATTCCGGGTAATATCTATCTCTTCTCCTTCATTAATGGACTTTGCAAAGTTCCGGATATCCTCATTCCGGATCTTTTTGAACCCCACCACCGTCTTCCCCATCCTGGGGATGAGTGAAAACCCCCAGGCCTGGAACATCTCATCACTGATATCAGAATGACAAAGGGGCATTCCGTTCACCGGATCAAAAACTACAGGCACATGCACTTCCATGCTTGGGGCATTCCGATCAAATGTAGAGAATACGCCGGCAGGAACATAGGCCACCACCGCACTATCGTATACATCTTTCCGGATCAGCCCTTCCAGTTCCTCCTGGTTCACATAACGGATAGGGTAGGGGTAATCCTGTTTGGCCGTCTTGGCTTCAAAGGTGTCGTCCAGCCATTCCTTACACAATACCAGCGTTTTACCTTTCATAAGCACCGCATTGTGCTTGATCTCTTTCTGCAGAATGGTAGAAGATTTGCCATCCAGCTGCTCATTGAAGACAAAGGTAGCCAGCCGCAGGCCCACTGCCAGGTCAACAAAATCCGGGAACCTGTCAGACATGTTCTGGATATAAAAAGGGTACTGAAGGTCACTTTCTATAAAGGTCATGCTAATGACCGGGATGCTGAGATCTTTACTATCCTTCTGCCATATAAGGGGGCCGGTATAGGTACGCGTATACTTGGAATAACGGCTTTTTACACCAGGTTTGACATGCAGCGACTGACAATCCATTACAATGGCGCTCCTGTCATTCTTTTTGCGGATCTTTTCAATTTCTTTTTCTGTTCGCACCTCGATGGTTGCGCTGCCGTTCACTGTCCAGAACTGCCTGACCGCTTCAGGGAAATCCTGATTTAATTGTTTGATAGCCTGCTTATAAGCATTTGCCATTTCAGGGGAACTACGGGCGAGTTGCTTTAAGATCTTCTTATCAGGTTTTTCTTTCACTACAAGGACCCTTGTCCTTTTTTTCATCTTCTCCAGGTCTTTCGTCTTTACGAACTGCGCGGATACCGTAATCGCTGAAAATAAAAGGCTTAAACAAAGCAAGGCTGCTATAGGGCCTTTCATAGGAGTTATTTTTAGTTTAAACCACAAGCAAATATAACCTATTAAAAAGTTTTAATGTGTAGAAATGCTTCTACAGGGAAAAGATGTTGATAATGAAATAGTAAGCTTCAAAAATGGCCCTTCCCCGACCCTGTTTCCTGTCCCTTCCGGAAATTTTTTTGGAATTATCAGGAAAAGCTTCCTACATTTACAGTGTACTAGATATGTAGTACACTAAATCACTAAGCTATGATATCCATCCAGAATCTCTCATTCAGTTACCGTAAGAACAAGCCCCTCTTCGAGCATCTGAACCTGCAACTGGAAGCTGGTCACATCTATGGTTTACTGGGAAAGAACGGAGCCGGTAAATCCAGCCTGCTAAAGCATATTGCCGGTTTGTTATTTCCACAGCAAGGCCATTGTAAAGTATTGGGCTTTGAATCCCGTTACCGTCAACCAGCTTTTTTGCAGAACCTGTTTATGGTCCCTGAAGAATTTTACCTGCCACAGGTACACATCAAAGCATACCTCGCCACCTATGCGCCTTTTTATCCCAACTTCGACCGTAAAGCCTTTCATAACTACCTGGAGGAATTCCATATTCCTTTGGACCAGCGACTGACAGAAATGTCTTACGGACAAAAAAAGAAAGTGCTGATCAGCTTTGGCCTGGCCACCAATACGAAAGCATTGATACTGGATGAACCTACCAATGGATTGGACATCCCTTCCAAAAGCCAGTTCCGTAAGGTGATCGCCGCTGCAGTAAGTGATGAGAAATGCATCGTTATTTCCACTCACCAGGTGCGTGATCTGGATAATCTGATCGACAACATTGTGATCATCGACGATCATAAGATCATCTTCCGCCAGAACGTAGCTGCAGTCACCGACAGGCTCTGTTTTAAGAACGTAACGAATATCGCCGATGCGGAAAATATACTGTTCTCAGATAGTTCTATCCGCGGCCATGCCATTATTATACCCAATGAAGGCGCTGAACACAGTCGCATTGATATGGAACTCCTGTTCAATGCCGTGCTGGAAAAAAGGGAAAGTATCTCTCAAATCTTTAACTAACACTGTAACTCCTTATGCAAACAAATAATGTTTTTAGTGCAGGCCGCTTCGGTCTCTATATGAGAAAGCACCTGGTAGACAATTACCGCATCTACGGCATGTCTGCAATTGTTCTGACAGTGTTGTTGTTAATCATGCTATTACTGAACCTGTCTGACAATTTCAGGGTACAGCCTGCTATTGGCAGATTAATACCCTTGTATTTTATCGGTATGTTTATGACAGGGTTCATCTTCACCAGCTTATCCTTTAGTGAACTGGCCAATAAACCACAGGGAATAGATTACCTGTTATTTCCCGCCTCACAACTGGAAAAATATCTCAGCACATTACTGGTCACCACATTAGGATTCCAGCTGATCTATCACTTTGCCTTTTACCTGGCCTATCTCGGTATAGATGCAATAGTAGTATCACATAGCGGTCAGCATATGAAAAATGATCTTGGCGAAGCGTTCGGTCATGGGCCCCTGGTATATTTCTACTACGCATGGTTTTTCGGGCAGGCGGTGATGTTACTGGGAGCTGTCTACTTTCAGAAGTATACACTTATCAAAACAGTATTCCTGTTCACGATATTTCTGCTGTGCTTATATTTTCTGAATATGCTCTTTTCCTATGGCTTTTTTGGCGGTCGAATGGTGGGCTGGAACGCTCATTTCCCCTTCGTGGGCATCAATGTAATGTTGGGCGAACATCCTTCGGAATACGCTCCGCAAACACATAAATTCCTGATGTTGCCATCGTCTGTGGGAGACGGGCTGTTATTCTTCGCGAAGTACCTGGTCACGCCTATGCTCTGGACTTTGGGATATCTGCGCTTAAGGGATAAAGAGATGTAATTAAGGTCATGCCTGTAAAAAAAATGTTTTATGGAATTCAAAGAATCACAAGCGATATATCTCCAGATCGCAGATCATATGTGTGAGCAGATATTGCTGGACAAGTGGAAGACGGAAGACAGAATTCCTTCTGTGCGGGAGCTGGCAGTGCAGCTGGAAGTGAATCCCAATACTGTAATGCGCACCTGTGAATATCTGCAGCAGTATGAGATCATCTATAACAAAAGAGGGATTGGTTACTTCGTTGCTCCCAACGCAGGAAAGAAAATAAAGCAACTGAAGAAGGAACGCTTTCTTGCCAATGAACTTCCGCAATTCTTCCGCAATATCTATTTACTGGATATAGAACTGGATGAACTAAAAACACACTACGAGAAATATAAAAAATCTCATTTCAGATAATTTACTAAAAAGATATTTATGAAGACAAGTAATAAATTATTACTCGCTTTCGTGGGACTGATCGTGTTGCTGATGTTCCTCTCCGATACCGTGATGTGGGCTAATTATAAAAGAGGAAGAAGCGGAGATGGTTTACTGACCGACGACAATCTCAATATAAAAAGGAACCACGTTACAACCAGTGCATTCAAAGTATTGAAGATAAAAGGCGATGTGGACAGTCATCTGTTTGTTGAAAGCGATGAAAAATACCAGCTGCTTTTCACGTCGGACAAAAACCAGCAGCCCATTTACGCTACTCAAAATGATACGCTGTTTATCGAATTGAAACAGGGGCACTATGTTACGGTGAGATGTCCGGCATTGCAAACGGTGATCTTATCTGAAGGAACCGGGGTCGACATGCAGCAGTTACATCTGCCCGAGCTGAACATCCTGGCAGGTAAATCCTGCAGCATTCGTCTTGTTGATATGCGGGTCAAAGTACTGGATGTGCAGGGAGGTGAAGAAAATAACTTCCAGGCAACCGGAAATAACAGCCGCATAGATTCCATCCATCTGCAGTTAGGAAAATCCAGCGTGTTAAAATCCTACGAAGTGCCTTATGGTCATGTATCCATGTCGGTAGATAGCCTGCAGGAGCTGCAGTTGACGGGAGAATCATTGACCAGTATGAAACAGATCCAATAACTTTTTTTATAACGAAAAGACAAAAAGGCTATGTTGATAGAGGCCCGCTTTCCAGTGGGCCTCTTTTAGTTAAATATTCAAATGAAAGCAATGAAAAAGGCCAGGATATGCATCCCGGCCTTTCATAATATTGTAATAAACGTAGCGTTATTAGAATTGGGTGGCAAGATAGGCCATTGTACCTATCCCTACTTCAATGGCGCTTTCATCTACATCGAAGGTGGGTGTGTGTACGCCGGAGGTGATGCCACGGGACACATTACCTGTGCCCAGTCTGAAAAAGCAGGCTGGTACTATCTGGGAATAGAACGCAAAATCTTCTGCTCCCATGCGCACTTCAGTATCCTCCACGTTTGATAATCCCAGGTAATCTTCTGCCAGGGAACGTGCTTTGCCCGTTACCGCTTCATTGTTATACAGGCAGGGATAACCTACCAGTATCTCAATATCAATTTCAGCGCCCATGGCATGAGCCAGCTCCGTAGCCTGTTTCTTGATGATCTCATGGGCCTTGAAGCGCCATGTTTCGTCCATTGCACGGAAGGTGCCCATCAGCTTTACCTCGCTGGGAATGACGTTGGTGGTATATCCGCCGTTGAAAGCACAGATGCTCAACACGGAAGGAGAGAAGGGATTATTATTACGGCTGATGACCTGCTGGAGGCTTACCACCAGGTGAGATGCCACCAGGATCGTATCTACTGTGAGGTGAGGCAATGCCGCATGACCGCCCTTCCCTTTGATGGTAATATAGATCTCATCTGCACTGGCCATATACTGACCTGCCCTGAAGCCCAGTTTACCGGCTTCCATGGACGGCTGCACATGCATGCCCAGGATGGCATCGGGACGGGGATTTTCCAGTGCGCCTTCCTGGATCATAAGGCTGGCCCCTCCGGGATGTTTCTCTTCTCCCGGCTGGAACAATACCCTGATGGTTCCCTCAAATTCACCCTTCAGCTGTTGCAGGATGCGGGTAGCGCCCAACACACAGGTGGTGTGTACATCATGCCCGCAGGCATGCATGACCCCGGTATTGAGCGATTTATAAGGTACGTCATTGGCTTCCGTGATAGGAAGTGCGTCAATGTCTGCCCTTAAGGCGATGGTTTTGGAAGACGGATTCTTTCCTTCTATAGTAGCGATAATACCGGTTCCCGCAATACCAGCTGTATAAGACACCCCGAATTCATCCAGTTTCTGTTGCAGGAATTTAGATGTTTCATATTCCTGGAACGATAGTTCGGGATGGGAGTGGATGTGGCGGCGGATAGCAACGAACTCCGGCGCATACTGCTGCGCCAGTTCTTTAATACGATTCTTCATTCCCGGCTTCTTTCTCAGGTGACACATTAATGATGGCTGGTACTACAAATACGCCGCCCGGAAAACTTTCGGAAAGCTTTTCCCGCAGATCGGCTGCCTCTTCCCGGCTCTTGAAGTCACCCACGCGCACCTTGAAATACGGCGCCTGGTAATCCATATAAGTACGGTAATCGGGATATAATTGCATTACACGGGCCTTTATATCGCTGGCCTCATTCCTTTTGTTGGTAGAGATGATCTGTACCCTGAATCCCGGTTGGTTACGGATGGCCAGGGTATTGATGTAGATCTGTTTCCTGATCAGCAGGTCGAGACGCGGGTCTTTTACAACCTTCACGCCACCTGTACTGGCTATCGGGGCATCCTGGGCCATGGCCAGGCCTCCGATCAGCAATCCGGAGAATAATAATATTAAGTGTTTCATATTCATCTGTTTAGGCGGATAATTACGAGGGCAGGGGTCCTGCCATCATCGTAACTATTCTTTCATGAGTGCCACTCCATTGCTCGTTCCTATCCTTGTGGCGCCAGCGTCGATCAGTTCCTTGGCGAACGCAAAGGTACGAATACCGCCGGAAGCTTTTATCTGAATATTTGCCGGCAGATTGGCCCTCATCAGCTGTACGGCTGCTACGGTCGCCCCTTTTTCTGCATAGCCGGTAGAGGTCTTTACAAAATCTACCTGGTATTTGGCATATAGCTGGCAACATTGTATGATCTCTTCTTCCAATAATATGCCACTTTCAATGATCACTTTGATCACCTTTTTATGGTTACGGATGATGGGCATAATGGTTGCGATCTCTTTCTCCACATATTCCCAGTCCTTATTCCGGATGGCCAGTATATTGGCTACCATATCGATCTCGTCTGCCTCATCCACAATGGCCAGCACCGTTTCCGCCACCTTTGCTTCTATAGCAGAATACCCGAAAGGGAACCCGGTAACGGTAGCCACCTTCGTTGTGGTACTGCCTACAAAGGTCTTCGCCAGTTTTACAAAGGGAGGAGGAATACATACTGCGGCAAAATCATATTCTACCGCTTCCATGCAGAGTTTCTTAATGTCTTCCAGTGTGGTAGTTGGCTTGAGGACGGTGTGGTCTATGTATCTGTTGAGTTTCATTGTGACAGGTTTCGCCCACGAAAGTAAGGGAAATCCGGAAATGGGGTGACAGACAGGGGGCAATATTAACAGATCAGGCAGCACTATGCAGTGCTGCCTGAAGGAACGTTTTGTACCGAATAAAAACAAAGGGATCCATTACTGATGCCTGAACTGCAGCCGGGGAGCGGCTCCTGTTTGCCTGCTGCTATAAGGATTCTCCTCAAATAGTGCCGTTAGATGAGCAATTGTTCCATATGCATTTAAAGGGCTGCATGACTATACAGTCATAGATGTCACTGAAGGATCTGCTCCTGCTATGTGCCATCAGTTATTGACAAATACGCCGGCGGCCAATGTACCCTGACTGCTTCGGAATGGGTATACCACTTTTCCGGAAGCCGGGTCCACATAAGTAATGCCGGGCCTGATATTGTTCGACCATCCTATTACCGGCGTATAAAAATATTTCGTCAGCGTATACACCCTTGCATAAATGGAATCGCCAGGAGTAAAATAGTGGCCCAGCAAGCCGGTTGGCATGTGATATATAAATTCTGTGCTGTACTCGTAGTTAGTAGAACTGACATTTGCGTGATGAGAAAAATATACTTCATAATTCCGTGAGGTCAGTATAATGGCTGCCGGCGGTACACTATACCTCACAGAAAAATATCCGGGTGCGCCCGTGTAAAACCAGGCTGAATCCGCAATAGTCTGAACGGGTAACTGAACGATCGATACATCCTGCACCGTCGTGTTCAATGTGCCACCGGAAATATGGGTCTGACCAAACACCTTCATCTCACCAAAACCGTTACGGCTGAATGTCAAATTATAGGTGCCGGTGCCTATGCCATTGAACTGGTAGTAGCCGGCCGTATCGGCCATTGTTTCAAGTGTAGAGTCAGCGCCCAGATGTAAGGTTATTTTGACACTATCCACCGGCCACATTGGTACCGTAAATTGATCAAAAGTAAATACCCTTCCAACGATAGAAGAAGTATCAGCCCCCGGCGGCTTTTGTCCCGGAGGTCCGGGAGGGCCTTCCGGTCCCGCAGGACCAGTAATATCCCAGTTTACGCAGGCTGCCAGAAAAAGGCAGCAGAACAACACTAATATGAGCTGTTTCATATAAGACTATTCAGTGTAAGTAATAGTTGTTTTAATAGAATCTCCCAGATACGGATAAGGTATCTGCATGCCGTTTGTATAATCAAGCCATGTTTTCTGCACCCTGGTTGGCGGAGCCGCAGCGGCAGTTACATAATATTGTTTGCCTGAGGGAATCCCGGAAGCGGATATGATAAACTCTCCATATGCTTCGCCTGTCACACCATTGATATCACGTATCCGGTAGGAGGGCACCTCATTTACCAGCCTGCCGGCTCCCAGAGCGGCAGTTGTATCCAGGAAGAACCTGAAACCGGAAGCACTTGCAGTATTGGAAGGGACCGGCCATTCAAATCTTACCGTTGCTCCTATACGGATGGTATTGTACTCATGTCGGGTAAAACTGCTTATCGATACAAGTCTGGTCGTTATCTGCTGGCTCAGAAAAGTAATGCCTGTGAATTTGTCTATCGCTCCCCCTGCATGCCGCACATACAGGTGCAGGGAGTCATATCCTGATTTTAATATGCGGATGTCATAATTGCCGGGCGGAATAGAATCGAAATGAAAGTATCCCGTAGTATCGGTATAAGCCGTGATCATGCTGTCGATATTGGTGATCTGTAGCAGCACACTGTCCTTCCTGGTGATGAAGGGCCATCCGGCCTGAGTCAGTAAGTCAATATAACCGGTGATATTGCCCGGTGGCCATGTATATGGCGGACCATCTGGTCCTTTGGGGCCGGGAGGCCCTTCTTTAACACATGCCGTGATCAGGCACAAAAAGAATGCGAGAAATATGATATTTTTCATGTGGATGAATTAGGATGGATGATAGTATAAATGCGGATGCATGTGTGCATTATTTCAGACGGAAGTTCCGCATCAATGGATAAATGCCGTCATTGCGTTGCCTGGATTGTTCAAACGGAGGTGTAAAACTTGATGCAGATAATGTAAAAGAACCGAAGACAGGTCCCGTACAAGGATATATAGTACGGCCCTGTTCATCTGTATAGTGAATATCCTTCGGGTTGTCAAATGCCAGAGAGAAAGTAATGTTGGGCGCATTGACCAATATACTGTCGCCATATATCATATACGAGGAGATAACAGGCCCGACGTATTGTGTAGGATAGTCATTAATTGCCTGGTAAGTCCTCGTGTTCTTCACGAAGTTAGTCTTGGGTGGCCCGCCGACACTTAGATATAAGACCACCGCTGTAGGCACCTGCATAGGATCTGAAAACTCAGCGAAGGGGAAGATCTCGTGATTTTCCGGACCTCCATAGGCTATCGGACCAGCCCCCAAACACGGCGGACCGACGTAGATCTGTCCTACGTCCGCATTTTCAAGTTGTGTGTAGTGTGGCCCGCCAGGATGCAGCTGACGGATGATCCGGTAAGTACCATAACCGGCTTTCTTATAGGAAAAGTTATACCGTCCCGCAGGCACCTGGCTGAAACTGTAAGCGCCGCTTGCATCGGTAGTGTCTGCCCAGCCAGTGGAATCAATGGTTACGATCACGCCGGAATAGTCAGCGAGCGCTTTTCCCGTTGAATCATATACGACCACGTTACCCCTGATCTCGCCTTTGAGAGGTACATAGATGCCCGTATCGCCTGGCGGCCCCTGTGGGCCCTGTGGGGCGTCTTTGGTGCATGAGAACAATGAATAAATAGCTGCAAAGCAGCATACGCTGAGAAGGATTTTGGAGCTCATAACATTAAGAGGTTAATCAAAAAATTCAAACAGATAGTACCATGACTATGCATCCTTGAGTCATATAACAAAATCGTCTTGTGTCCCTATTTTCCGGCGGTAAATAGCCTATGTAACTTATAACAGCAATAAACGCTGCAGCATGATGATAAGGTTAATAGAAATAAAACTGTTGATGAAATGAGTGGAATCTATGATTTTTTGAGGTTGATCTGTACGTGTGCTCTTATGCCATTCCAATTGGTTTTACATAATAGTGCGTTTGTTCGCCTGATCAAATCTACGCAAAAAAATCTTTCATCTGCTGCAAAACAGAAAAAAATCTGAAGGGAAAGATCTTCCGCTAACGTTATTTACACCTGCAGCAGCTATTCAAAGGGCGGACATGTTTCACGCCTTGGGAAAGGTGCTATGAACTATCTGTATTTGAAAAAAGAACAGTGATTTAGTAAACCGTGCCAACCAGCGCAGACTCGATGCTTCTGGAAGGATATATCCACAATCCTGTAGCCGGATCTATGTAATAGATAGGCTGTTTCATCTGTTGCCATGCATATCCGTTCGAGTATATTCCCAGGAGGGTATCAGCGATAAAATATCTATCTAAAGTATAGATCCTGCAATACATCGAATCACCTGCTGCAAAGTATTTGTCAAGTGTTGCTTTCGGAATATAGCTCGCGCCATCCATCCGGAAGAGATAGTTATTTGCTGTTACATCTGAATGTTTGGAAAAATAAAAATCAAGATTGCCCGGTATCGGCTGATAGGTGGGATAAGGGATACGCAGCTCAAACTGCAGGCTGAGATCGCCATTCATCATTCTTTGAAACCAGGCAGTATCAACAACGGTCTTTACGGGGATCTGCAGGAGCAGTACATCCGGTGCTCTTGAGCCCTGCTTGCCTCCCGATAAATGTGTCAATCCAAATTTTTTCATTTCGCCAAACCCCGGGCGGCTATATATCAGGTTATATGTACCGGTGCCCATGTTGTGAAAATAATAGTAGCCCGCTGAATCGGCCATTGTCGTAAGTGCAGAGTCTACGCTGACCTGCAAGGTTATCTTTACACTATCCACCGGTGCGATAGGAAAGGTGAGTTCATTAACAGTATATACCCTTCCCCATATAGTACCGGTGTCAGCACCTGGCGGTTTTTGTCCCGGAGGGCCTTGCGGTCCTGCTGGTCCTGCGGGGCCAGTGATCTCCCATTTTACACAGGCTGCCAGACTGAGACAGCAGCATAACACTAATATCAGCTGTTTCATGTTAGATTATTTTGGTAGTATAATGCTTGCTTTTATTGAATCGCCCGGATATGGATAAGGCACCTCCGTCAATGTTGCGTAATTAAACCATGAACTTCGGGCGAAGTATGGAGGAATGACAACTACTGTAACGTAGACTCGGGTGACTGCTTTGAGCAGGGAGTCTTCCGTTCTGAAGTATCCATGCAAACTACCCTTGGTATTATCTATGTTCATCATGTTGTCGGCGAATCCGTAAAAAGTGCTCAGCGACCTGCCGGATCCGGGAACGGACGAGGTATCAAGAAAGGCCGTAATAGCCACTTTGCCGGCTATAAATGGCTGCGGCCATTCAAAAATAGCTTTAACATCTATATGAGGGAAGATGTAGCTTCGGAGGGTATCGAGCGTGATGGACAGCAGTTTTGTTGTCACCGGCTTACTCATCGTGGTGAAGCCGGTGAATTTGTCCAACATCCCACCTGCATGCTGTACATACATATGAAGTGAATCAAAGCCTGGTTTCGATATACTGATGTCATAGTTTCCCGGCGGAAGTCCGCGGAGATTAAAATGGCCGTTAGAATCGGTATATGCCCTGAAAATGCTGTCCGCATTATATGTATGTAATAAGACACTGTCTCCTCTCCCGATCAGATCTCCGAATTGATCGTGCAATTCAATATAGCCCGTTATGTTGCCCGGTGGCCATGCATACGGTGGGCCGTCTGGTCCTTTGGGGCCTACGGGACCTTCTTTGATGCATGCCATGATCAGGCATAAGAAGAGAGACAGGGACGCAATCTTTTTCATATGGATGAATTGAAAATGATTATCATATGCTACGCACATGAATATAGCTTTAGTGCAAACGGAATTTCCGCAACAGGGGATAGATGCCATCATTGGCTTTCCTGGCGGGGAAGTCTTTGACGTATTGGAAAGGAAAGGGGGACATTGCAAATGTGGCGAGCGGTTTCCCCGTACATGGATATACCACATGTCCCTCTTCATCGATGTAATGGATATCCCTGATATTGTCAAACGCGAAGAACATATAAAGGAGTTCCGCCCTGAGGAGGGTAGTATCGTTCTGGATCACGGAAGACGGAATCGGGTCCGTCTGATAATACAGTTCGTTTACACGGGCATCCTTATTGAAAGGATACCTGATGGCGGCCCTGGAGTTTGTTGCAGAAACACCAGGCGTGTTGTTGACATATATTACGGAAGCGACCGGAATGCGATAGGGAGATGCAAATTCAACGTACGGAAAGATCTCCGGATAGTGCATGGTACCTATCGATATCAGCTCAAAATGAATGACTGGCGGCCCGTCATAGATCTTGCCCACATCCGCATTTACAAGGTGCGTTGCCTGCGGCCCTCCGGGATGTAACTGACGTACAATGCGGTAAGTACCATAACCGTCCTTCTTAAAAGAAAAATTATATCTGCCTGCCGGCACATCGTGGAAAAAGTAAGCGCCACTGGTATCTGTCATGGTTGAAATACCTAATGAATCTATTATCACCTGCACACCGGAATAATCGGCAAGCGACCTTCCCAGTGAGTCATATACGGCTACTGTGCCGCTGATGTCTCCTTTTGGAGGGATATATGCTCCTGTATCTCCCGGAGGCCCGGGAGGCCCCTTAAACTCATCTTTAGTACATGAGGACATTGAATAGAATGCCAGCAGACAGCATAGGCTGAAGATGATTTTGGTGGTCATACATATGAGGTTATCAAAGTAAGTAAACAGGATTTAACGATGAATCGGATACATATATGACATATGAGATAGCCCTGCGTTTCGACATATCCAGGCGTTGGCAGATCCAATGCATTACAACAGCAAGAAACTTGTTGTATATATTAGACAATCCGGAAGAATAAAACTATTGGCAATCGGGGTGGTGTTGCAGATCTTTTGAGGTAGATCTGATAGTGTTCTCGTACCCTGCTGTTTGTCCTTAAAAAGCAATAAGACGACGTTGGTCCTCCAAATCTACGTAAAAATATGTGTAGGCTGCGCAGGGAAATAGCAAAATATTATCTGCTTTCGATTTCAATAAAGAAGCTGCCAGGGTTAAATCGGGGCCTGGCGTATTGTTTAAGGCCTGTCGGGGCGCCATCAGGTATTTGGAAAAAAATAGCCTGTATCAATTCGATACAGGCTATTCCAGTTATATCTATACGGAAGAACTAAAGATCTTTTCCGTGACATTGTTTAAACTTCTTTCCGCTTCCGCAAGGACAAGGATCATTCCTGCCTACTTTCGGACCTGCTTTCACGGGTTCCTGTTTTGATGGTTCTGCATTGGTTGCATATTCTTCCACCATAGTTTGTCCGTTGCTGCTTTCGAATTCCTGATGAGAAGCACGCATGCGGCTCATATCGGTCTTTTCTTCATGTCCCTCACGGATCTGCGGTTGCGCAGGACGTTGTGGGGCCTGTTGCTGCTGTTGTTGCTGCTGCTGAGGCGGACGATTGTCTTCCTGAACAGGAATGCCTGATCTGCAGAGGAATGATACGATCTCGCGGCTGGTCTCGGCATTCAGTTCTTTAAAGAGCTCGAATGCTTCGAATTTATAGATCAGCAATGGATCTTTCTGTTCGTAAACGGCTCCCTGAACGGATTGTTTCAGGTCGTCCATTGCACGCAGATGTTCTTTCCATGCATCATCGATCAATGAAAGCGTAATGCTGCGCTCCAGTGCATTGATAGTTTCGTAACCCTTGGTCTCTACTACTTTCTGCAGGTTGGCCAGTACGTTCATACCGCGTTTACCATCAGTGAACGGGATAGAGATATTCTCGATATGATGCCCCTGTTCGCGGTGGATCTGCTCAATAACAGGCAGTGTATTTTCCGCGAGTTCAGTTGTTTTACGTTCGTAGCTTTCTTTTGCCTGCTGATAAAGACGGCCGGCAAGTGTATTGATATCAGTACGGGCCAGGTCTTCCTGGGTAATGTCTGTATCAATAGCAAAATTGACGATCACATCCAGTTTGAAGGCTTCATGGTCACCGGAATCTTTGTGCGTGGTAACCAGTTTCTCTGCTACATCATAGAACGCGTTGTCGATATCGATGGCCAGACGTTCACCAAACAGGGCGTGATTACGTTTGTTGTAGATCACAGTACGCTGTTTGTTCATCACATCATCATATTCGAGGAGACGCTTACGGATACCAAAGTTGTTTTCTTCTACTTTACGCTGTGCTCTTTCGATAGATTTGGTGATCATGCTGTGCTGGATCACTTCACCTTCTTTATAGCCCATGCGGTCCATCAGACCGGCAATACGGTCAGAACCGAACATACGCATCAGGTCATCTTCCAGAGACACGAAGAACTGTGAAGTACCGGGATCTCCCTGACGACCGGCACGACCACGCAACTGACGGTCTACACGGCGGCTTTCATGGCGTTCAGTACCGATGATGGCAAGACCACCCGCTTCTTTCACACCAGGTCCGAGTTTGATATCCGTACCACGACCTGCCATGTTGGTAGCGATGGTCACAGCGCCGGCCAAACCAGCCTCTGCTACTATCTGCGCTTCACGGGCGTGCTGTTTCGCGTTCAATACATTGTGTGGCACCTTTTCGAAGGTGAGCATCTTGCTCAGCAATTCGGATACCTCTACGGAGGTGGTACCCACCAGTACCGGACGACCAGCGGTCTGTAGTATCTTGATCTCTTCTATAACGGCTTTGTACTTGTCGCGCTTGGTTTTGTAAACGAGGTCTTCCGCATCCTTACGGGTAATAGGCAGGTTGGTGGGGATGGTTACCACATCCAGCTTGTAGATTTCCCAGAACTCACCGGCTTCTGTAGTAGCCGTACCGGTCATACCCGCCAGTTTGTGATACATACGGAAGTAGTTCTGCAGGGTTACGGTAGCGAAGGTCTGCGTAGCAGCTTCCACTTTCACGTTTTCCTTTGCTTCAATCGCCTGGTGCAGACCGTCGGAGTAACGACGGCCATCCAGGATACGGCCTGTCTGTTCGTCTACTATTTTTACTTTACCTTCCATTACCACATATTCCACGTCTTTATCGAAGAGGGTATATGCCTTCAGCAACTGCTGAACGGAATGGATACGGTCGGATTTCTGAGCGAAGTCCTGCAGGAGCGCTTCTTTGCGACGGAGCTTTTCGTCTGCGGACTCTTTGCTTTTTTCTATTTCTGCTATTTCAGATCCAACGTCGGGCATGATGAAGAAGTGTGGGTCTTCACCGGCTTTGGTGATCAGGCCGATACCTTTTTCAGTCAGGTCAACGCTGTTGTTTTTTTCGTCGATGGTGAAGTACAGTTCTTCATCTACTTTCGGCATTTCACGTTGCTGATCTGCCAGGTAGTAGTTTTCAGCTTTCTGTAACAGCACTTTTACACCAGGTTCACTGAGGTACTTGATCAGGGCGCTGTTCTTTGGTAAACCACGCCATGCACGCATCAGGGCCAGACCACCGGTTTTCGGATCGTCTTTACCTTCAGCTATCAGTTTCTTTGCCTCGATCAGGAACTGGTTGGTAGCTCTGCGTTGTGCGTCTACCAGCTGCTGGATACGTGGTTTTAATGCGTAGAACTCCTGTTCTTCTCCACGGGGGATAGGACCGGAGATGATGAGCGGTGTACGGGCATCGTCGATCAGTACGCTATCCACCTCATCGACCATGGCAAAGTGGTGTTTACGCTGTACCATTTCGTCCGGGCTATGCACCATGTTATCACGCAGGTAGTCAAAGCCGAACTCATTATTTGTACCATAGGTAATATCCGCGAGGTAGGCATTGCGACGCTCAGGGGTATTAGGCTGGTGTTTATCAATACAGTCTACCGTAATGCCGAGGAATTCGAAGATAGGACCATTCCATTCGGAGTCACGACGAGCCAGGTAGTCGTTCACTGTTACCACATGCACACCTTCACCGCCAAGGGCGTTCAGGTAGGCAGGGAGAGTGGAAACGAGGGTTTTACCTTCACCCGTAGCCATTTCGGAGATCTTACCCTGGTGAAGCACGATACCACCGATGAGCTGTACATCGTAATGTACCATGTTCCATGTAACGGTATTACCTGCAGCCGTCCAGGTATTTTTCCACGTCACATTGTCACCTTCTATAGTGACATAATCCTTTTTCACTGCCAGTTGCCTGTCCAGCGGAGTAGCCGTGGCCGTGATGGTCGGGTTCTGTGAAAAGCGGCGCGCAGTTTCTTTCACAACGGCGAAGGCTTCAGGCAGGATCTCCTTCAGTACTTCTTCCAGCTGTGTATCACGATCTTTCTTTAATTTATCAATCTCCTGGTAGATAGTATCTTTCTCTGCTACGTCATGTACATTTTCAGCCGCAGCTTTCTTTTCGGCAATGGTACCGTCGATTTTTGACAGATGCGTACTGATACGCAGGCGGAACTCCTGCGTTTTGTTGCGCAGCTGGTCTACAGGAAGGGATTGCAGTTTTTCAAACGCTTCATTGATCTGCCTCACTATAGGCTCGATAGCTTTGATATCTCTCTCCGACTTGTGCCCGCCAAAAAGTTTAGTTAAAAAACCTAACATGTTGTGTTTATTACGAATGATTGTTAAAACAGTTGTACAGTCAAAGGACGATAGTCCTATCGTGCCTGACTACCTTACCCAAATATTGTGCTTATGCAGCATCGGATGACAAGCTGTCAGACTGGAAACCCGGTTTTGGCAAGGCCTGTAAAATTAGGAATTATTTGCACATAGTGAAGGCTAAATGCCGTATTATGGCAGGCGCGCGCCTATTTTTAGGCAGAATACAGCAGGGTAGGGGCCTTTAAAGGAAGCGGAAGCTGTTAGCGGGTGCAAAAAAGCCGCCCCGGCTGACCGGAACGGCTTCAAATGTTAAAATACTGTTATTTAATCTGTTTAATCCCACCAAAGGAATAAGCGCCTGGTATGTAACATTTCGGCAGCCAGGTTCTCTACGGTCTCAGTGCCCTGTTCTGTCAGGTCCGGACAGAAGGCAGCAACTTCGCTGGCAAATGAGAGGGCCCCGGGCGATGTGAGTTTGAGCAGATGCACTTCCACCCAGTCTGCATCGGCGCCCGTGATCTCGAAAGGCTGTTGTTGATACCACTCATGCAATTTCAGCATAATGCTGTCATTGCTGATGTTATAATTCGCACCGGTAGTAGCCCGGAATTTTACGATATCGAATTGATTCCTGCTTTTCAGGACGGCAAATTTATCGGGAGTAGTGCCAAAATTTTCTTCTGATTTGAACAACAGGTATCCCTGTTCTTTTAATGATGTTCTGAGCTGTTCATAATGTTCGGCATTATCTGCATTCACTTCGTACTCGAATTGCAGTGCATCTCCCAGTGTAGTGTTGTCGATTGCCTCGTCTGATGTTGGTTTTAATCTGTTAATGTTGCCAGGTACTGTTTCTCTTAGTGCGTCAATAATTGCGTGATCGTAGTGCATTGCGTCTGCCAGTGCGTAGTCTTTTGTCGACGAAGGAAATTTCTGTTTTCCGGCAGCGCTACAGCCATACATCACAGTTGCCAGCGATAAGGATAATAGGATTCTACTCATAGGATTTACTGAAATATTAAATAAAAGTACAAAATGTTTGTATAGCGGACTGATGAAGAATTGTCATTAGTTGTTGTAGTGAATCCGTGGTTTCAGACAGAACGGCGGTCTGAGCATTTTGATCATTACTCGGGATGTATTAGTGCAGATTAAGTTTTCATATTGGGATATATAATTGCCGGTTTGATTGTTTAGCAGAGGTTCGCTCGAGGTAGCCTCATCTTCCCTTAATCTTCCGTTCCGCAACGGAAGATTAAGGGAAGATGAGGCTACCTCGAGCGAACCTTGACCGAACCTCGACTGGACCTTATCTTAATCAGGATCGGGTTGAACCGGGAGACCGCCATTTTCGGTTCTTCGAGAGGTATAATTCATTATGGCTGCAATCCAGGAAAACAACACAAGATTCACTTAGGGGCCGTTTTGGGGAATAACCACTGTTTGGAGTATAGTATGTATCCGGTACCAACGGTGTACCAGTAGTCTTAACTTACGTTAAACTTACGTTCAAGACGTAAGATGAACGTAAGTTAAGACTACTGGTGCTATAGAGATACCGAACATGTACGCTACTGTCAGTTACTAAGGCCTACATGCTAACAAACGCAAACAACAAAACATAATAGGACTCCGTCAGGAGTCCAGGTGTTTGTAGCCCGTAGCGATAGCTACGGGGGAAAACGAGAACGTGAAACGAAACACGGAACACGGGGAACGAAACGGCGAACGGAACACGGAACGCGGGGAACGGGAACCGGAATACGGAACTGGAACGTGAAACGAAAAACAGAACACGGGGAACGAAACGGCGAACGGAACATGGAACGCGGGGAACGTGAAACGGAACACGGAACGCGGAAAACGGGAACCGGAATACGGAACTGGAACGTGAAACGAAACACGGAACACGGGGAACGAAACGGAAAACGGAAACCCGGAACCGGAACACGGGGAATGGAAAACATGAACGTGAAACGGAACACGGAACACGACAAACGGGAAACGGGAACGTGAAACGGAACACGGAAAATCGAAACACGGAACATGGAACAGGGGAAACATGGAATGTGAAACGACAAACCAGGGAAAAACACAAAATAACCTGCTACATCCGAAATATTATGGACGAACAAGCATCGAACTAGCATCGAACAAGCGACGACGAAACATTACCGCTCAGGAGCGAAACCATCCCCCAGGGAAGTCCCCCTCCTTTTAACCCCGTTTGGCAGAAAATCGGCACAGGGAAGAGGTGCGGTCCAGCAAAGTCCGGAAGGTGTCGTATTGACCGGGAAAGGCGCATTGTGTTGAATAATTTCTGTTGATGCATAAGGGACAGGCATTAACAAAAAGCTGTTGGCAGGGGCTTCATTGACTATTTTCTCACTTACAAACACTTTATTCAGATGATGCCGCAACACAAGTGTGCCGGCCAGGAATAACAATGTCACACAAAAAATTGGGATACGGATATACTTTAATTGCAGTGCAGGGAAGCAGAATATAGCTGTCAATATCACCAGCGGAGCGAGGTAGCTGTATCCAAAGCGTGGATCCGGCGCCTGTTTCAGCCAGAAGCAGCTGCCTAGCAATAAAAAGATATATAGGGGAACAAAACCCGCCGGCAATTGCTTACGGCGGATAAATACCAGTATGGGCGATGCCATCGCGGCCAATACGATCAGTTTATCATATATGCGAAGACTATGAAGGAACCAGTTGCTATACTGTTGTATAATGTTCTCGGATAAATACCGTTGAATATCACTTGCCCGGTAAAGGGCGAAGACAGTAACATCCAGCCGGGTAGCATGTATCACCTCCTTTGGGACCGCCCATCCGGTATGGAACAGGTCCGGCATTTCCAGGGGAAAAAGCGGGTAACCGGAAAGAATGACATTCCTGGCTAACCAGGGCGCCACGATCACGATACCGATTCCACAGAGTACGAGTATTTGGGTATATTTTTTCTGAACCAATACCTGCCAGAACATCAGGAGCGTCAATATAAGAATGGGAATGGACGATACCTTTACTGTAAGCAGGAAGATGGGCGCCAGCAACATGAACACGCCATTCTCGCTCTGAAGCGGAGATGTTCCCGCTGCGCTTTTTTCCAGCCAGCTTACCACCACCATACAACTGATATAGTATATAGCAGTATCTGCAGCAGGGGCTATAATGTAGTAAACGCCAAACTGGGGCATGTTGACCATTACCAGCAGACCTGCCTTCAACATGGCAATGAAATTGGTATCATCCTTACGGGGAAACAGATATAATACCGTCAGCAGGTACAAGACACCATTCAGGCGATTATCATCGATCCCGCTCAGCCAGGAAAAATTGAAAATGGCTGAAAGTACATGCCAGTGCGAATTATAACCAAAGCGTTCATGCAGGTTAGCTAGTCCCGGTACTGCTTTATAGTGTTGCATCCATTTGATGAACTGTGCGTAGTATAGACCTTCATCGTAGGTAAAAGGCTGTTGTGCCGAAAGATACAGCACATATATAATGGCTGCAATGGCCAGCAACTGCCGGGGCCTTCCCGCGTTGCGTACCTGTTCTGCATAAGCCGATACCTGCTGATGGATGGCAGCGCGCTGGAACATGTAGCAACACAATGCCGTAACCAGTATAATGCCGTGTGCCACACCAGCCAGGGGCATGAAAATGGACAGGCAGGAGGCCAGCACGGTGATGGCCAGCAGGCCGTTGAGCGCAATGAGCGGGAAATGCGGCAGCCCGGGATTGTTTTTCAGGATCCTGTTATGTATAAATTGCTGCAGCGTATATCCATACAGGAATGATAGTATGATGATATACAGAAATTTAACTAACAGGAATAACATAATAATGGAGTAATAGGATGATGTATTGGATTACTTATTGAGTTGCACAACCTTTTTCTGCCGTGAGAAGATATTGTACTTCAGGATGCAGTAAATAGCACGGAAACCATCTTTATAGTTGATCTTTTTGCCCTCTGCATAAGTACGGCCATAATAAGCAATACCTACTTCGTATATACGAATGCCAGGTACCCGGCTGATCTTGGCGGTTACTTCCGGCTCAAATCCGAAACGGTTTTCCTTCAGCTCGATCTGTTTAATAACAGCGCTGCGGAACAGTTTGTAACAGGTCTCCATATCTGTCAGGTTCAGATTGGTGAGTGCATTGGACAGGAAGGTGAGGAACTTGTTCCCGATAGTATGCCAGAAGAAGAGGATACGGTGAGGGCCATCTCCCATGAAACGTGATCCATATACGACGTCTGCCACACCCTGTAACATGGGCTTCAGCAGGCGGTTGTATTCTTCCGGGTTATATTCCAGGTCCGCGTCCTGTATGATGGTGAAGTCGCCGCTGGCCTGCTGAATACCTGTGCGCAGCGCAGCGCCTTTGCCCTTGTTCACTTCATGACGTACGTATTGCAGCTTAACATGCGGATAGGCGGCACGGAAACGCGCTACTTCTCCGCCGGTATTGTCTTTGGAATGATCGTCCACTACAACCAGCTCTTTTTCCACATCACCATTCAGCATTACTGCCTGTACCCTTTCAAGGATATCGTATATATATCTTTCTTCATTGTAAGCCGGAATGATCACGGAAAGCAGTTGTGACATAATGACAATTTTCTAAATCCTGCGGCCATTTAGCCGTAAACGTGTGCAAAGAAGCGAAAAAAGTATGTAGAAAAAAAATATTAATAGGTCAGCTCGTTTGGAAAAAAATATTATTTATTAACGACCATTTAACACTATCATTTGTTACAACACTTTACCTTTACATTATTAGGGTTTTCATAGGATAGTAAAACAAGAGCCGGATAGTCTTATTTGGCTCTTTCTTTTTTTATAAAACTTTGTTTTTTAGCCTTTTATTTATCTTTCTCTTATTCGTTATGCATCTCCGGAATCATGTTTTCGTGTATACTAAATGGTATCAACTGTAACACTTTCGTAGGACAAAAGTAGCCATTTTTGTAGGTAGTTCTACCTAATCTCTTCATGAAAATATCACACAAAAATGTGGCGGGAGTTTTCTACATTTAGGGTTTTTGCCGGCGGTGATTGTAGCGCTTACGTTATGAACGGGTATCCGGAAGTACCCTGTCGTGCTCATGGATACTTTTCGCAATTGCAGTGTTGAGGGCAGCCCATCAACCGTATAAGGGGCCGTAATGCCCTGCGGAAATGGAAGGGATAGCCAGCGTAGAGAGGGCAGGATAATGCCGGCAGCGCGTTCGTATTTAAAAATTGTACAGGTCAGGACTTTCATGCAGGAGGTGGTAAAAACCCTCATGCTTGTTGCATTTTTGCGTATTATATTGATTGTTGCCTGTACTTTTTTATATATTAGACGGCGGAAAAGCTCTTTTCCTGCTTATTCCACGTTAAATGTCACAGAGACAACTCAAAACCTTATAAAGAATAAAACGTTTTGCCAATGAACCGTAAGTTAAGAATGGGAATGATCGGAGGCGGTAAGGATGCCTTCATCGGAGCAATCCATCGTATTGCTGCCAATATGGATGGACTGATCGAATTGAAAGCCGGTGCCCTGAGTGTAAATCCTGAAACGGCCCTGGAATCAGGAAAAATGTTATTCCTGGACCCTGCCCGCACCTACACTGATTTTAAGACCATGCTGGAAAAAGAGGCTGCAATGCCGGAAAATGAAAGGCTGGATTTTATTACCATCGTAACACCCAACTTCGCACACTTCGAACCTGCGATGATGGCGCTGGACAAAGGCTTTAACGTAGTGATAGAAAAACCGATCACCTTCAACCTCGATGAAGCCAAACAATTAAAGGCTAAGGTAGAACAGACCGGCCTGACCCTGCTGCTCACACATACCTACACCGGTTATCCGCTGGTGAAACAGGCCCGCCGCATGGTGGCTGAAGGCGCACTGGGTAAGATCCGTAAGGTATGGGTGGAATACCCGCAGGGCTGGCTGAGCAGACCAACAGAAAAAGATAGTGCCGGCGCTGCCTGGAGAACCGACCCTAAACGTTCCGGTAAGAGCGGATGTTTTGGCGATATCGGTACCCATGCTGCTAACCTGGCGGAATATATCAGCGGATTGAAGATCGAAAAGCTTTGCGCTGACCTGCATATCATGGTGGAGGGCCGCGGTCTGGATGATGACGGCGCTGTACTGCTTCGTTTCGACAATGGCGCTGCCGGTGTGCTGATGGCATCGCAGGTAGCTGCCGGTGAAGAGAATGCACTGAAAATCAGGGTGTATGGTGAAAAAGGCGGCCTCGAATGGGCGCAACAGGAGCCTAACACACTGCTGGTAAAATGGCTGGATAAACCGGCTGAAATATATCGCGCAGGGGGCAATTACGGCGGCTACCAGAGCAGTTATGCCATTCACAATACCCGTACTCCGGGCGGACATCCGGAAGGATACCTCGAAGCATTCGGTAACCTTTACCGCAACTTCGCACAGACCCTGCAGGCTAAACTGGATGGAAATACCCCGGCTCCGGAATCACTCGACTTCCCTGGCGTAGATGATGGCATCCGTGGTATGGCGTTCATCGACAACGTGGTTCGTTCCAGCCAGAGCACGGAGAAATGGACAACGTTTGAAATCTAATTAATAAAGGCACGTATGAAAACAATTAAAGGACCTGGAATTTTCCTGGCGCAGTTTCTCGGAGACGCTGCGCCTTTCAATAGCCTGGAAGGCATCTGTAAATGGGCGGCAGGATTAGGATTTAAAGGGGTTCAGATCCCCACCTGGGACTCCCGTATGATAGACCTGCAAAAGGCTGCCGAAAGCAAGACCTATGCAGACGAGATCAAGGGTATCGTAAATGCGGCAGGTTTGGAGATCACTGAATTGTCCACGCACCTGCAGGGACAGTTGGTGGCTGTACATCCCGCATACAATGAACTGTTTGATGGCTTTGCGCCTGCCGATAAAAGAGGCAATGCGGCTGCCCGTACAGAATGGGCGGTAAACCAGCTGAAATATGCCGCAAAGGCAAGCCAAAACCTGGGCCTGAATGCACATGCTACTTTCAGCGGGGCCTTGCTCTGGCATACGGTATATCCATGGCCACAGCGCCCTGCAGGACTGGTAGAGACTGGCTTTAAGGAACTGGCGAAGCGCTGGCTGCCGATCCTGAACGAGTTTGACGCCAACGGGGTAGACCTCTGTTATGAGATCCATCCTGGCGAAGACCTGCATGACGGCGTTTCTTATGAGCGTTTCCTGGAGGCTACCGGCAATCATAACCGTGCCTGCCTGCTGTACGATCCGAGCCATTTCGTGCTGCAATGCCTGGATTACCTGGAATATATTGACATCTATCACGAGAAGATCAAAATGTTCCACGTAAAGGATGCAGAATTCAATCCAACCGGCCGTTCCGGCGTTTATGGCGGGTACCAGGGATGGATTGACCGTCCGGGGCGTTTCCGCTCACTGGGAGATGGCCAGGTGGATTTTAAAGCCGTATTCAGCAAACTGACCCAGTACGATTTCAGTGGCTGGGCGGTGATGGAATGGGAGTGCTGTATCAAACATCCGGAAGATGGCGCCAAAGAAGGTGCGCCGTTCATCCAGAACCATATCATCCGTGTTACCGAAAAAGCCTTTGATGACTTTGCTGGCGGAGGGGCCGATGAAGCCCTGAACAGAAAAGTATTGGGGCTGTAAAACGGAACGGTCAGCTGCAGATAACCAATCAGGAATGGGGAATAATGGGACTGCTCATCATATTATGTATACAGGGTTGTACAATGATGAGTATATTACCTTCCGGTCGTTCGTAAAAGATGCTATGCTGCTTTAGCTGGGAATAATTACGGTAATTAGGCATACTTATGGAAGTAGTATGCTTTATTATAAAGTCAATTTGTATTTAGGAACTTATAAACGATTGTAAAATGAGAATGCGTTTTTTGGCGCCGGTTGTATTATGTGCTGTAGTGCTGGCCTCCTGCGGTGGCGGCAGCAGCGAAAACAAAACTGAAAAGAAAGAAGAAGCTGCCAGCGAAACACCGGCAGACAATTCCATGGTAACTCCGGGTGCAGCTGAAGCTGCAGCCTCTAAAGGAGCTGCCCTGATCGAGCAGAAGGATTGTAAAACCTGCCACAAGGTGGATGTGAAGCTGGTAGGCCCTGCTTACAAGGAAGTAGCACAGAAATATGAAGCCACAGATGCCAACATAGAAATGCTGGCCGACAAAGTGATCAGCGGTGGTAGCGGTCATTGGGGTGAAGTAGCAATGACACCTCACGCTGACCTGTCCAAGGAAGATGCTAAGGAAATGGTGAAATATGTTCTGTCGCTGAAATAGCAGACGGCATTTTATATTGGTCTCTCAGCTTTCTAAATTAACTATCATAAATAGCCGGTAGTTGCCTGCCTTACCTCCCGTTAGGCAGTATAGCAATTATCGGCTATTAAAAAACTCAATTTGCAATGAAGCACATTATTCCCGTTCTGGCACTCAGTCTGATCTCTTTATCCACATCCGCGCAGGAATTGAATACCCTCACCGCTAAAGAAAAGAAAGCGGGCTGGAAATTATTGTTCAACGGTACCAATACCGAAGGCTGGCACACCTATCTGCAGAAAGATGCAAGTGCTGCCTGGAAAGTGCAGGACGGTGCACTGGCACTGGACCAGGAAGCTAAAAAGAACGGCGCTCCAGGTGGTGACCTGGTGACCAACGACGAATACGAAAACTATGAGTTAACACTGGAGTGGAAGATCTCCGAAGGTGGTAACAGCGGTATCATTTTCGGCGTTCACGAAGATCCGCAGTTCAAAGCTACTTACCTCACCGGTCCTGAAATGCAGGTGCTGGATGATGCTAAACATCCTGATGGTAAGATCACCAAACATAATTCCGGCGATCTGTACGACATGAAGAAATCTGTGAAGTACGCCGCAAAACCTGTTGGTGAATGGAACAAGGTAAAGATCCTGAAAAAGGATGGTAAGCTGACCTTCTGGCTGAATGGTGTTAAAACCGTAGAAACTACCATGGGCAGCGAAGAGTGGAAAACACTCCTGGCCAACAGTAAATTCAAGACCTGGAAAGGCTTTGGCGAATATGCAAAAGGTCATATTGCGCTCCAGGATCATGGGAATGAGGTATGGTACCGCAACATCAAGATTCACGTACTTTAATACCACATACACATGAGCAAGATCCACGTAAGAGAAACAATGCTTTCGTCCCGTACGGAAGAACATCATAACCTCGCTTCTAATAAAGCAGGTATAAGCATGGTCCCCTTCAGGATGGGACCATGCTTTATTGTTGCCCTCCTGCTGGCACTGGTTACCGGTACAGACAGCTATGCAGCATCCTTCAAAAAAATGCCCCGTTTACTGGTATTTTCCAAAACTGCCGGCTTCCGGCATGACTGTATCCCTGTTGCCAAACTGGCCATGATCAAACTGGGTCAGGAAAACGGTTTCGCTGTAGATACAACCGAAGATGCCAGCGTGTTCAATGATAAAGATCTGAAGCGCTATGCTGCAGTATTGTTCCTCAATACAACCGGCAATGTGCTGAACGATGAGCAGCAGGCGGCAATGGAGAAATACATTCATAACGGTGGCGGATACATGGGCATCCATGCTGCTACCGATACAGAATATGATTGGCCCTGGTACAATAAGCTGGCCGGTGCATGGTTCACCAGCCATCCTAAACAACAGCAGGCTACTTTGCTGGTGGTAGACCGTAACAACGATGCAACCCGCCACCTGCAGGAGAAATGGTCACGCTGGGATGAATGGTATAATTTCAAAGACCTCAACCCGGATGTACATGTACTGATCAAAATTGATGAAAGTTCTTACGAAGGTGGTAAGAATGGAGACAATCACCCGATGAGCTGGTACCACGATTTTGAAGGAGGCCGTGCTTTTTATACGGAACTGGGCCATACTAAAGAGTCCTATGCCGACCCGGTATACCTGCAGCATGTAATGGGTGGCCTTCGCTACGCAATGAATTTAAAAGCTGGAAAATAAAGGATTAGTCCCTATTACGGCATGCGGCCTGCGAAAGGCGCCGTATGCCGTCTTATCAATCAACATTAAAATATCATGCAAATCAGGTACGTAATGATGCTGCTGGTATTACTGGGAACAGTAATGTCCGGTTGCCAGAAGAAAACCCGGCCCGGTAACCCAAGGGTACTGGTGTTCACCAAAACCGCCGGTTTCCGGCATGCTTCTATCCCCGCAGGGATACAGGCTATTCAGAAGCTCGGAAAAGAAAATGGCTTTGAAGTAGACACCACAGAGAATGCCGCCAATTTTACCGAAGATACGCTGCAGAAATATGCAGCTGTGATCTTTCTGAATACCACTGGCGATGTACTGAACAATTACCAGGAAGCAGATTTTGAAAGATATATTCAGTCAGGCGGAGGCTTCGTGGGCATCCACTCTGCAACTGACACTGAATATGAGTGGGGTTGGTATGGAGAACTGGTAGGTGCTTATTTCGATAATCATCCCGCGGGTACACACAAGGCCAAACTGACGGTGAAGGACAAAACGTTCCAGGCCACAGCTACACTGCCTGATACATGGGAACATACCGATGAGTGGTATAATTTTAAGAAGATCAGCAAGCATACACATGTGCTGATCACAGTAGATGAAAAGACTTATGAAGGCGGTACCAACGGACCTGATCATCCTATCAGCTGGTACCACGATTTCGACGGTGGCCGCGCCTTTTATACAGAGTTAGGTCATACCAACGAATCATATACAGAACCACAGTATCTCGCACATATCCTGGGTGGTATTAAATATGCCATCGGCAAGAATACCATGCTCGATTATGCGCAGGCTACCACTTTGCGTGTGCCGGAAGAGAACAGGTTCACTAAAAACACGCTCATTTCTGGAGAGCTCTTTGAGCCTACTGAAATGACCATCCTGCCGGATCTCAGCATCCTGGTGGCACAACGCAGGGGAGAGATCATGTATTATAACCAGGCCAGTCGTAAACTGACACAGGCCGGTTTCCTGCGGGTATATTATAAAACTGAAGTGCCTAATGTAAATGCAGAAGAAGGTGTGCTGGGTATGAGCGCAGACCCGGATTTTGCAAAGAACCATTATGTTTATATCTATTATTCCCCGGCAGATACTTCCGTAAACCGCTTGTCCCGTTTCAAGTTTGAGAACAACGTGCTGGATACTGCATCTGAAAAGATCATCCTCCAGCTGTATTCCCAACGTAATATCTGCTGCCATACAGGTGGTTCTATCACCTTTGGCCCCGGAGGTCTCTTATACCTGTCTACAGGCGATAACAGTACACCCTTCGACGAACCCGGACAGAAATATGTCAGCAACGGATATGCCCCGCTGGATGACCGCCCGGGGCACCTGCAGTATGACGGCCGCCGTACATCTGCCAATAGCAACGATCTGCGCGGAAAGATCCTGCGCATAAAGATCAACGAAGATGGTACTTACGGCATTCCGGAAGGTAACCTCTTCAAACCAGGTACGCCTAATGCCCGTCCTGAGATCTATGCAATGGGTACACGTAACCCTTACCGTATTTCTGTAGACCGTAAGAATGGATACCTCTACTGGGGCGAAGTAGGACCGGATGCTAATAACGACGATCCTAACCGTGGTCCGCGTGGTTATGATGAGATCAACCAGGCAAAGAAACCGGGCAATTTTGGTTATCCGATGTTTGTAGGTAACAACTATGCCTATCATCTGTATGACTATGAAACAGGTAAGAGCGGCCCTGCGTTTGATCCTGCAAAGCCTGTGAACAATTCACGCAATAATACCGGTATCAAGAACCTGCCACCCGCGCAGCCGGCCTTTATATGGTACCCTTATGCCAAATCGCCCGACTTCCCCTCAATGGGTAGTGGTGGACGTAATGCAATGGCGGGACCTGTATACTACAATGAATTCTATCCGAAGGAAACACGTTTCCCGGATTATTATAACAACAAGTTCTTCATCTACGACTGGGTACGCGGCTGGATCAAGGCAGTGAGCTTCGACAAAGACTTCAACCTGTCAAAGACGGAAGATTTTATACCACATACAAAATTCAATGCCATCATCGATATGGAAATGGGGCCTGATGGTCGCCTGTATTTATTGGAATATGGCAATGGATGGTTCAGTAAAAATAAGGATGCAGCCCTGTCACGTATCGACTATAATGGCGGCAACCGTGCGCCTGTAGCAGAGATCCATGCCGATAAACTGTCGGGCGGTCTGCCATTTAAAGCGAAACTGAGTGCGAAAGGATCTTCCGATCCTGATGGCGATCAGCTGACATATGTATGGTACCTGGGCAATGGCAATAAGAAAGAAACCAAAGAGCCTGAAACAGAAGTAACCTTTACCACTGCAGGTGAATACGCAGTATCTGTAGAAGTGCTGGATGGCAATGGCGCCAGCACGCGCAGCAGTGGTATAGAGCTGTATGCTGGTAATGAAACACCGGAAGTGAAGGTGAGTGTGACCGGCAATAAGATGTTCTATTTCCCCGGCAAGCCTGTCGCTTACAGTGTAAGTGTGAAGGATAAAGAAGACGGCTCTACAGCAGATGGCAAGATCGATGTTGCCAACCTGTATATCAGGGCAGACTATATGGAAGGTAATGACAAAGCCGGTATTCCCCAGCAGGGGCACCAGATCATTACCGGCGCTATTGCCGGTAAGAACATGGTAGAATCCAGCGATTGTAAGACCTGTCATAAAGTAGATGAAAAATCTATCGGGCCCAGCTTCAAACAGGTGGCAGAGAAATATAAAGATGATCCGAAAGCGGCTGATTACCTGGCAGACAAGATCATCAAAGGTGGTGGCGGTGTATGGGGCGAAACAGCCATGTCTGCGCATCCTACCATCACACAGTCAGAGGCGCATCAGCTGGTAGAGTATGTGATGTCATTAGGCGGTAATACCAAAGCTGCACCATCATTGCCAGTAAGCGGTACGGTAGATCCTACTGTGGGGAAACCGGAAAAAGACAATGGTGTGTTGTACCTGATGGCGAGTTATACTGATAAAGGTGGTCCTGGTATCAAGCCTATTACTGGTACCGATGCCATTACGCTGAGGAGCCCGAAAATAGCTGCAGCATCATTTGATAAATCGGACGGTGTCTCTACATTCGAATTTGATGGTAAGAAGTTGTTGATACCTGCCGGCAATGGATGGGCTACTTACAAAAATCTTGACCTGACAGCAGTAAATGGTATCAATATTAACTATTTCACGCAGGAGCCTTTGCAGCATGGTTATATCGTAGAGATATTCCTGGATAAGGCAGATGGTCAGAAACTGGGAGAAGCTATAATTGGAGTAGGAGCTAAAGGAATGGCGCCTAATACTGCAACGATCTCGTTTGCACCGGTGGCAGACGGGAAGGAGCATACATTGCATGTAACGATTAAAGCGGCTGATCCGGCAGAGAAAACCGGGCTTGGAATATCATCTTTCCAGTTGATGAGTAAATAAGTGATTTCAAATAAAAAAAAGAGAGCCTGTATCAATTTGCGATACAGGCTCTCTTTTTTTATGCTAGCTCTTCTTCAATCGTCTGCCAGCATAGAAATAATTGATCAGCAGCACTATGATGAGAAGGAACAAGCCGAAGAACTCACGTGTTTCTTCTATCCAGGGCTTCGTTGCTTTCATTGTTTCTGCAATATTCTCACCATGATGTTCTGTGGCCCAGTCTATAACGCCGTTCTTGTCAAAGAAAAGATATGCGGCATATGCCAGGTATACAAATATACCGATAAGATATGCCCGCCTGTAAAAGCGGCCACGTGCAGCAAGCAGGCAGCAGCCGGCGCCAAACAGGTAGATGGGGCCCCATATATATGGATCAGGATCATTGTATTGCAGTCCTGCGAAAATGATGAACAGGATACCCCAGATGATGTTGAATATTTTCATAGAAAAAAAATTATCAGCGATGGAACGAAGATACTTGATATAACATAGAAAATATATACCTTTGCATCCGAATTCCTTTATTGTTCACCTCTAAAAACACAAGGAATCATGACAGAACGTATTCACATATCACCCTTTTCGCCCGCTGCCTGATACAGGTAATATTTCCTTTTTAATTTACTGGAAAGCGAGTAACATTGATGATCATTCATCATTAGTGTCTTCCATTATTATGCCTGTATAACTGGTGTACCATGAACACCCGGGGAATGATCGTGCAGATCACTTGCTGCGGGGCTTGCATGTTTGTGTCCCGGAGGAGCACCCCGGGAATCACGACAGCAAGACCTTCTGCGCCTGCGGAAAGGGTATCTCATGCCTTAATTGTCCGTTCGATATCATTTGAACGATACGCATCACTATACAATTATTACGCACCCATATGGGCAATTTACGCACAAAAGAACTGAGTAAGATCGGTTATACAAATGACCGTGCAAGAAGTCTGGTCATTAATACTATTTCAAAACATTTTAAGCATCATACCAAAGAGCAGCTCATTACATTATTGTCTGGCATAAAAGAGAAGCCTGAGCAATACATCAATGATGAAATACTGGGTAAGATCGCAGGCACATTCATAGAAAAAGAAGAAGTAACACATCATACGGCGTTCAATTTACTGGAAGAGACCGGGCGACTGAAGATCTACGGTGGTAAGGAGATTGAGCACAGCGCGAAGCAGCAGATGGAGATCGCTATGTCACTGCCTGTAACGGTACAGGGAGCGCTGATGCCGGATGCACATGCCGGGTATGGCTTGCCCATTGGCGGTGTGCTGGCTACTGATAATGCTGTTATACCTTATGCTGTAGGCGTAGACATTGGCTGCCGCATGGCATTGTCCATCTTCGATGAAGGAGAGAGCTTTATTAAACGTTACGGATACCAGATGAAGGTGGCACTGAAAGAGTGGACACACTTTGGTATGGAAGGCGGGCTGGATGTAGAACAGGAGCATGCGGTACTGGATGATCCTGCTTTTCAGGCAACTGACTTATTAAAGAAGCTGCAGGCAAAAGCGGCGCGGCAGCTGGGAAGTTCAGGCAGTGGTAATCATTTCGTGGAGTTTGGTATGATCCGTTTGTCTGAAGATAACTCACTGGGGCTGCCGGCGAAAGATTATGTCGCGCTATTATCGCACTCCGGCAGCAGGGGACTGGGCGCCAATGTAGCGATGCATTACACGAAGATCGCTATGGATACCTGCAAGCTGCCGAGACAAGCGCAGCAACTGGCCTGGCTGGATATGAACAGTGAGGCGGGGCAGGAGTACTGGCTCAGCATGCAACTGGCGGGTGATTATGCCAGGGCCTGTCATGACAGGATACATATTAATATGGCGAAAGCATTGGGACTGGAGCGGCTGATCACTGTTGAGAACCACCACAATTTTGCGTGGGAAGAAAGACTGGAAGATGGCCGTAAAGTGATCGTACATCGCAAAGGAGCTACACCTGCTCACGAAGGAGAACCGGGTATTATTCCGGGCAGTATGACCACGGCAGCTTACCTGGTGACCGGAAAAGGAGTGGAGCAGTCTTTATTTTCTGCGTCACACGGTGCAGGCAGAATGATGAGCCGGAAACGCGCCAGGGAAAGTATGACAGTCTCCGCATTAAAGAAGATGCTGGGCGATGCGGGTGTTACGCTGATCGGTGGAAGTGTGGAAGAAAATCCGCTCGCCTATAAAGACATCGAGAGCGTGATTGCTGCGCAACAGGAACTGGTCAACATTGAGGGTCGCTTTTTACCCCGGATTGTAAGAATGCATAAAGAGTAACAACATGAACAAGTCAATTATACAGGTAACAGCGGGGAGAGGGCCGGCAGAATGCACGAGGGTAGTGGCAAAGGTGGTAGAGCTGATGATGAAGGACGCCCGCAGGCAGGGACTGGATATCCAGGTACTGGAAAGCAAAAAGGGCGATCTGAAGGGAACACTGTTATCCGCAGTACTTTTAATAAAGGAAGAAAAAGGCGCTAAGCAACTTGACGCCTTCGTAAAAGAGTGGCGGGGTACGGTGCAGTGGATCGCAGAGAGCCCTTACCGTAAGTTCCACAAGCGCAAGAACTGGTTTGTGGGGGTCGAAGTGTTTGATGTAAAGGAGCAGGCGAAATGGGACCTGAAAGATGTGAAGCTGGAATCCTGCCGTGCATCGGGGCCCGGCGGGCAGCATGTGAATAAAGTGGAAACGGCCGTACGGGGTACACATCTTCCATCGGGCATCCAGGTGCTGGCAATGGACAGCCGCTCACAGTTGCAGAATAAACAGCTTTGCCTCGAAAGGCTGGAAGCAAAGTTTATGTCCTGGCAAATGGAACAGCTGCTGGCACGCCGGCAGGATCAGTGGCAGGAACATAATGAACTGGAGAGGGGAAGGGCGGTAAAGGTGATCACAGACAAACTGTGATCGCCGCCTTCTTTCTTCATCGTATTGTAAAACTGATAGTAAATTCTTAAATACTGATTAAAAATTTACCGCTTGTCTTGCTTAAATTAAACGAATGTGTTACCTTGGTCGCCAGTTAACAATTGAAATTTTAGTGTGTGTTTAATAATTGCCAAGATCTAATCCATGTTCCCTAATTTTTTGATGTTAACACGTATGAAAAAACTAAACTGTAGTCCAAAAAAAGAATTAAAACGCCATTCCCATTTTTTAACAACTTAAACGCCCGGATATATTATTGCATTGATACCGATGCAATCGGTATCAATATGGATTTGAGCCGAGAGGAAGGATTTAAATAGTGTCCCTCTAAGACCAGGATATTGACTTAACCCGGTCATTTTTCGTGTCTGTACCTGCCGGACGGCGCAGTGTATACACCCGAACAGGCTAATTATTAACCAATTTTTAAAAACGTTTCACGTTATGAAGAGACATGTCTACCGCACATTTGCGTGTTGCTGGCTATTGTTGTTGTTGTTTGCCGGCGCTGCATTCGCCCAGACTAAATTTACCGGGAAGGTCACAGACAAGACTTCCGGTAATCCCTTGCCAGGTGTAACTGTAGCAGTTAAGAATTCCGGCCGTGGTACAGCCACAGACCCGGCTGGTAATTTCAGTCTGACTGCCAAGAAAGGAGAGACCCTGGTGTTTTCATTTGTAGGCTACACGCAGCAGGAAGTAGTATTGGGAGATGCTGCTTCTATCAGTGTAGTGCTGAGTGAAAAAGTAGGTTCACTCGATGAAGTAGTGGTAACAGGTTACGCTACTCAACGTAAGAAAGACCTGACAGGCGCTGTATCTGTTGTAAATGTAGAACAGATCAGCCGTCAACCCACAGCCCAGGTGAGCAACCAGTTACAGGGCCAGGTATCTGGTATCACTGTATTAGGTTCTGGTCAGCCGGGTGAAGAGCCACAGGTACGTATCCGTGGTGTGAACACTTTCGGTAACAACACTCCGCTTTATGTAATAGATGGAGTACCTACTCAGAACATCGTAGACCTGAACCCCTATGATGTAGCCTCTATGCAGGTATTGAAAGATGCAGGTTCTGCTTCTATCTATGGTGCAAGAGCAGCTAACGGTGTGATCATCATCACCACCAAAAGAGGTAAACCTGATGGTAAAGTAAGAGTGACCTACGATGGTTACTATGGTACCCAGCGTCCTAAAGGTGGCAATGTATGGCACATCCTTTCTCCGCAGGAAATGGCTAACCTGAAATGGATGGCCTTAAAAAACACAGATCCTAACGTTGTTTATAATGATGGACTGTATGGCTCGGGCGCTACGCCGAGACTGCCAGATTACATCGCTCCCGGTGGGCTGATGGAAGGAGATCCTGCTGTAGATCCATCCAAATACAATGTAAATCCTTTCTACAAGAACCCTTCTGATCTGGACAATTTCTACCGTATCAACAAGGCGAATAAAGGAGGTACAGACTGGTTCCATGAAATCTTCAAGCCTGCGATGATCACCAGCCACAACGTATCAGTAAGTGGTGGTGGCGATCAGGGAGCTTACTACCTCTCTTTCTATTATTTCAATCAGAAAGGTACCTTGCTGGACACTTACCTGAAACGTTACTCTATCCGTTCCAACAGCTTCTTCAATGTAGGCAAACACGTACGTATCGGTGAAAACCTGGAGTTTTCTGTAATAGACAACCCACGTATCACTGCGCTGACAGAAGGAAGTGGTATCGGTATGGCTTTCCGCGAGCAACCTATTATCCCGGTGCGCGATATCAAGGGTAACTTTGCAGGTTCATTCAGTACCAATGGCGCTCAGTTAGGTAACGCCCGTAACCCTGTAGCCATACAGGAGCGTACCAAAGACAACAGAGGTCTGGGTAACCGCCTGTTAGGTAACGTATATGGAGAAGTTGATTTCCTGCAGCATTTCACCTTCCGTACCAGCTTTGGTGGTGAGGTATATTCCGCTTCCAATCACAGCTTCACTTATCCGGAATATGAGAATGCTGAGAACAACAAGGTTAACTCTTATACAGAAAGCGCTACCAGCGGTTATAACTGGACATGGAGCAATACCCTGACCTACTCACAGAGTTTCAATAAGATACATAATGTGAAGGTACTGGTAGGTACTGAAGCCTTCGACAACCATGGTCGTATGGTAACAGGTACTACACAGAACTATTTCATCTTTGATCCTAACTTCACTAACCTGGGTACTGGTACAGGTACTGTTACCAACAACAGTAATGCATTCACTGATGGTCTGTTTTCTATATTTGGCCGTTTGGATTACAGCCTGTTTGATAAATACCTGCTCGGTGCTGTTATCCGTCGTGACGGTTCCAGCAGGTTCGGTGCCAACAACCGTTATGGTACCTTCCCGGCTATCAGCGCGGGCTGGCGTGTTTCCCAGGAAGAATTCCTGAAACATGTATCCTGGATCTCTGACTTAAAGATCAGAGGTGGATGGGGTATCATGGGTAACCAGCTAAACGTTGATCCATCCAATGCATTTACTCAGTATGGTCTGAACAAAGGATCTTCCTTCTATGACATTGGCGGTACTTCCAATACGCTCGCTTCCGGTTTCTTCAGAACAACCATCGGTAACCCGGATGCTAAATGGGAAAGCAATATCAACACCAACGTTGGTTTTGATGCGACCCTCTTTAAAGGCAAACTGGAAATCAGCGCAGACTACTATAAGAAACGCGTAAAAGATCTGTTGTTCACACCAGAGGTTTCCGGTACTGCCGGCCGTTCCAACCCTCCGGCTGTGAACATTGCAGAAATGCAGAACCATGGTATTGATCTGTCTTTGGGCATCAATGATATTCATATCACTAAGGAGCTGGTGCTGAAAGCAAATGCTACGCTGACCACTTATAAGAACAAGATCATTAATATCTCCGGCGACGCGCCTTACTTCGACCTGGAAGCACGTCGTTTCAACGGTAACTTCATCATCCGTAACGCGATCGATCATCCTATCTCCAGCTTCTATGGTTATAAAACTGTGGGCTTCTGGAATACTGCAGAAGAAATCGCAGCAGCAAATGATCAGGCGCAGAAAGCTACCAACAATCCTAATGCAGTGTACCAGACAGGTATCAAACTGGGTCGTTTCCGTTACCAGGATACAAATGGTGATGGCATTATCACAGATGCTGATCGTACCTTCCTGGGTAACCCGAGCCCTGATTTCAGCTATGGCCTGAACCTGCAACTGGATTACAAGAATTTTGATTTCACAGTGTTCCTGTATGGTGTACAGGGTAATAACATCTGGAACCAGGTACGTTGGTGGACAGACTTCTATCCATCTTTCGCAGGTGCTAAGAGCAAAACAGCCCTGTACGATTCCTGGAGGCCTGATCATCAGAACGCAAAAGCACCAATCCAGGAGAACGAAGGTTCTTTCAGTACCAACACAGTGCCTAACTCGTTCCTCGTTGAAAATGGTTCATACCTGCGTGCTAAAAACATGATGCTTGGTTATACTTTACCTAAGGCTGTTCTGCAGCGCATAGGCATTGAGAAATTCCGCATCTATGTACAGGCAGCTAACCTGTTCACCATCACCAAATATTCAGGTATTGATCCTGAGATCACCGGTGGTACTACCAACTTTGGTCTGGATGAGGGTGCTTATCCTAACCAACGTCAGTTCCTGGTGGGTGTTAACGTAGGCTTCTGATCTGCGTAGTGATTATACCGGAAACAATTGGAGAACATCAAAAAAATCTAAACATGAAACGGACTTTAATAAGATCAAAATATATACTTGCAGCAGCAGTTGTGGGAGGCGTATTCTTCTTTAACGCCTGTAGCAAAAGCTTCCTGGAACGTGACCCCCGCGGCTCACTGACAGGTGAGAACGTATCTACCAAAGATGGTATAGATGCATTACTGATTGGCGCTTATGCCGCACTGGATGGTCAGCAGCAGGACGTAGCTGCTATCGGTACAGGTGGCCCATGGGAAGCAGCGCCCAGCAACTGGATCTACGGAAGCGTAGCCGGTGGCGATGCACACAAAGGCAGTGATGCGACAGACCAGCCGCCTATCAGTCTGATAGCAACCGGTCAGTTTGATGCGAGCAATGGCTTCTTCAATACCAAATGGAAAGTGTTGTTTGAAGGTGTAACACGTACAAATATCATCTTGTCGTTGTTGCCTAATGTAAAGGACATGTCAGCAGCTCAGGTTACGCAGGTGCAGGCAGAAGCGCGTTTCCTGCGTGGTCACTACTACTTCGAACTGAAGAAAATGTTCGGTAAAGTGCCCTGGGTAGACGAGATGCATATCACTGATTACAAACAGCCTAACAATACAGATATCTGGCCGAAGATTGAAGAAGACTTCAAATTTGCATACGAGAGCCTGCCACCTACACAGTCGCAGGCAGGCCGTGCCAACAAATGGGCTGCAGCTGCATACCTGGCTAAGACCTACGTATATCAGAAAAAATGGACAGATGCTAAACCGCTGTTTGACCTGATCACTACACAGGGTGTAACTGCAAAAGGTGATAAATATGCATTGACGCCAAGATTCGAAGACAACTTTGATGCTGCAACAAAGAATAATAGTGAGTCTGTGTTTGCCATTCAGATGTCTGCGAATAACGGTACCGGTCAGATCTCCAATGGTAACCAGGGTGAAATGCTGAACTTCCCTTACAACAGTCCATTTGGTTGCTGCGGATTCTATCAGCCTACACAGGACCTGGTAAACTCTTTCCGTACCGATGCTAACGGATTGCCTTTCCTGGAAGATTATAACGATCATGCAGTAAAAAGCGATATGAAGGTATTGTCTACCGCGCCGTTTACGCCTGATGCCGGTAACCTTGACCCACGTCTTGACTGGACTGTAGGCCGTCGTGGTATTCCTTACCTGGATTGGGGTAACCACCCTGGCCGTAGCTGGGTGCGTGATCAGGATTATGCTGGTCCTTACGCTCCTAAAAAGAACGTTTACTGGCAGTACAACCAGGATAAGTATAAAGATCCTAACTCCTGGGCGCCTGGTTCCGCTATCAACCTGGTGTTGATCCGTTACTCAGATGTATTGTTAATGGCTGCGGAAACAGAAGCAGAACTGACTAACCTGGATGCTGCGCAGGCATATGTAAATATGGTGCGTACCAGGGCTGCTAATCCACAGACCCGTGTATACAAATACATTGACGATACCAAACCAATGGGCGGTTTTTCCAATACACCGGCTGCAAATTATGTAATAGCAAGCTATCCTGCAGGTGCTTTCACCGGAATGGGTAAAGATGGTGCGCTGAAAGCGATCCGTTTTGAGCGTAAACTGGAGCTGGCGATGGAAGGTCAGCGTTTCTTCGACATCGTTCGCTGGGGCACAGCGCCGGCTGAGCTGACCAGGTTCTTTGCTTATGAGTCCAAGATCACTACTGACCTGAATGGCGGTAAATTCGTTGTTGGCCGTAATGAGCATTATCCTATTCCTCAACGTCAGATTGACCTGAGCTTCAAAAATGGCGCTAAGACGCTTGAGCAGAATGAGGGATATTAACAGATTGCTTTTTAAACGAAGAGGATAAAATGGAAAGACCCTGGCAACGGGGTCTTTCTTCTTTTTGGGTATATTTACAGTATGCCTGAACTTTATATAATATCCGGTTGTAACGGTGCCGGAAAAACTACGGCTAGCTATACTGTACTTCCTGAAATGTTAAATTGCCGGGAATTTGTAAATGCTGACAGCATTGCAGCGGGGCTTTCTCGAACTGGATCGTGGTTGATAACGGAGAGATGAGGCCTCAGATCGTTGCGAAAAGCGGAGCTTTTGAAAAAACGATATTAAATAACGATATTTGGGAAACCATTTTGATGCAAAGTGAGCACTATGGAAAATAAGAAAAAGAATATTGACGAGTTATCTGAAAAAGTGCTTCAAGGTATAACCAAAGCCTTGAAAAAATTGGCTGAAACAAGTGCGGCCAACAACAAGGAATTGGTTGTTGGAGATAAATACGGCAATGTGAAGAGAGTGCCTGCCAAAGAGTTATTGCATAAATTCAAGTGATTTTCACCGCCTTATAACTATTCATTGATATGTTCCCCTAGCTTCTTCTCAAACTGAGGAAATATACTTCCACGTACGCAATCCAACACACTTGAAAACACTACTCCCTTTCATTCTCATTATTACATACACCACATACACCTCCTGTTCCCTGAGCAAACAGGAAAAAGGAAAACTTCTCGCCGAAAAATACTGTGGCAGTTGCCACTTGCCTGTATCTCCTGCCATGCTGGATAAAACCACCTGGACGCAGCATGTATTGCCTGCGATGGCGCCGAAGCTGGGTATTGGCGTATGGCGGGAAAATGAGTATTTCCTTAAACCGGCGAATGGCGCCGCCAATATCAGCATAGAAGACTGGAAAAGTATTGTTGCTTATTACCAGGAGCTGGCGCCTGATAGTCTGGCTCCGGCAAAGGCCTCCCGGCCGCTGGCGGGGGACCTGCAGTTGTTTGACCTGGTGCAGCCGGATACGGCAGGATACACCCAGACTGCCACCACGACGATGGTTGCTGTCAATCCATTTACCGGCGTTGTTTACTCCTCTACAGAATATGGCGCTACCCTTTACAAATGGGAGGGACAGGGGAAGGCTTCACCGGCAATCAGGCTGCAATCTACAGCAGTGGATATGAGCTGGCGTGCGGCCGATACCGCCCTGCTGACCTGTATTGGTAACATACGGGCGGTGGATGTGCCAACAGGCGTATTGTGGGAGGTGCACCCCGCGGCAGAAGAGGCCGGGCAGGTAAAGACCATCGCGATGGGATTACCCCGCCCGGTGCAGAGTATAGCGGCCGACTTTAATAAAGACGGAAGGATGGATTACCTGGTCTGTGGCTTTGGTCATAATTATGGTGGCTTGTATGTGTTGCAGCAAACAGCAGCCGAAGAATATACCAAACAGGCCGTCTGGGAGGTGCCGGGCGCCATTCATAGTGTAGTGGAAGATTTTGACAAGGATGGCTGGCCGGATATCATGACATTGTTTGCCTATGGAGATGAGGGCATCTGGTTGTTCCGCAACGATCATAAGGGCGGCTTCAAACAGCAACAACTCTTACGGTTTCCTCCTGTGCAGGGTTCCACGGGCTTCCAGGTGGTGGATATGAACAAGGATGGCCTGCCGGATATATTATATACCTCCGGCGATAACGGTGACTATTCGATGGAGCTGAAATCCTTTCATGGGGTCTATCTCTACCTGAATAAGGGCGATTTTCGGTTTGAGCAGGCCTGGTTTTACCCGGTGAATGGCTGTACAAAGGCAATAGCGGCCGACTTTGACCAGGACGGAGACCTGGATATTGCCAGCGTCGCCTTCTTTGCAGATCTGAAACACAAGCCGGCGGAGAAGTTTATATTATTCACCCAGGATCATCCTATGCAATTTAATCCACATGTTATGCCGGCACTGACAGGAGCGGGCAGGTGGATCTGCATGGATGTGGGGGATTATGACAGAGATGGGGATGCGGATATAGTGCTTGGAAACTACTCAAAAGGGTTCATTATCCAGGGCGATTTTAAGCCGGATTGGAACGTTAACATTCCATTTATAATCCTCAGAAATAAAACAAAATGAGGCAATTACACTTGCTCAGTTTAAAAATAGTAATCGAGGGATCAGTTTTTTGATCATTCGATTGCAGTTGTAACAAATAAATACTTATATTGCATAAGCAATGTCAGGCAAAAATCTAAATCTATGCTGCTTAAACTACTCAGTTTAGCCCACGTAGTATTTCTTTTTCCCTGTAAACAGTACTGAATTTATAAAGCAATAATCTCCGCAGTGTTATTGTTTTTCAAGATACTCCTGATTGAACTGATCAGGTTTTAGAATGGCGGAAGGAGAGGCACACCGTGCCTCTCTTTTATTTACTACACCATCTATCACAGTTTTCCCTTTTTTATAATGCTTATTCAGCTAACTTTAACGTAGCTAAATTTCAACCGGAGCGATGGAACATGCTTATTACTACGACAGGAATAAATTCGACACGTTATTATACGGGATCATTGAGCAAAACAGTACGGAACAGGCGCTCAGCTGGTTACAGCAACAAAAAGAGAAACTGGGCGAACCAGTAAGTGTACAGCGTTTCAATCTCACTTTCACCGCCATCCCGCGGTTCATGGGGAAAAATACCATACAGACTGCCCCATCATATATTGAATTGTCTGACAATACTCCTTTTTTCATACAGGGCTATACGTTAGATAAGCTGGTGAGGATCTGGTGGTTATTGCAGTTCCCGGCGGCCGACAGGGAGGCGTATGTCAGGGTGATAGAGGGACTGTTTGATGCGGCTGATATGAATGAACAGGCTGCATTGTATGCTGCTTTGCCTGTACTGGCATGGCCGGAGGCATGGGTATTCCGCACAACGGAGGGGATCCGGTCTAATATTGGTCCTGTGCAGGAGGCAGTGATGTTATATAACATTTACCCTGCACGTAACCTGGAGGAGCCAGCCTGGAACCAGCTGGTAATGAAAGCGTTCTTCACGGACAAGCCGATCCACCTCATCCGGGGGCTGGATGAAAGAGCGAATCCGGCATTAGCTGCTATTCTTACAGACTATGCGCATGAGCGCTGGGCCGCAGGCAGAAAGGTGCATCCGATGTTATGGAGATTGGTAGGGCCTTTTATTAATGCTGACAATTTCACAGATATACAACGAGTATGGCATTCTGAAGTGAATGTCGAAAAAGAGGCAGCGGCATTAGCCTGCGCTTCAAGTACATATGCTCCGGCGAAACAGTTGCTGGAGCAGTCGGCCACACTTAGAGAAGAAATCGCCAGCCAACACCTGACATGGGACACTATTGCGGCCCGAATAGCATAAACGTGTATCACACCTTCAGTGTATATAATAGTAACTTGCATGCAGTAATTCCGCCAGCTAAGGCAGGTGCTTCAATTTACAGGTCTCGAAAAACAGAATAAGATATGTGTAGCAGTCATGAGTTAACAGGTAAAGAATATCAACCTATTGCCACGTCTTCCTCCTATTTGGAACGCATAAAAGGCATGCGTTTTTTTGATCCTCACGTACATATGACATCCCGTACAACGGATGATTACCAGGCAATGGCAGACGCCGGGGTAGTGGCCATCATTGAACCGGCCTTTTGGCTGGGACAACCGCGTACCGGTGTGGATACGTTCCGTGATTATTATAACAGCCTGATCGGCTGGGAAAGATTCCGTTCTTCCCAGTTCGGTATCAAGCATTATTGCACTATAGGCCTCAATTCCAAGGAAGCCAACAACGAAAGGCTGGCAGAAGCCGTAATGGAGATATTACCTTCATTCCTGTATAAAGAAGGCGTGGTAGGTGTCGGAGAGATCGGTTTTGACGATCAGACTGCTGCTGAAGAGAAATACTACCGCGCACAGCTTGAACTCGCTAAAGAAGCAGGGCTCCCTGTTCAGATACATACCCCGCACCGGGACAAGAAAAAAGGTACTCAACGTAGTATGGACATTGCGTTGGAGCATGGCCTGGACCCCTATATGGTCATCGTGGATCACAACAATGAGGAAACGGTCAAAGAAGTATTAGACCGTGGTTTCTGGGCAGCGTTCACTATTTATCCTTTTACTAAAATGGGTAATGAACGCATGGTGGAAATCGTAAAACAGTATGGTAGTGAACGCATAATGGTCAATTCTGCCGCCGATTGGGGCATCAGTGACCCCCTGGCTGTACCAAAAACCGCGGCGCTCATGCACGAAAGTGGTATTGACTTGAATGACATTCATTTGGTAACTTTCCGCAATGCTATAACTGCTTTCGCTCAAAGTGGTCAGATGGATGAAGCGGATTTTGACACGGTCAAGGACGTGGATCAAAGTCTGAAATTTAATGGAAGCACCGTACTGCGCGGTGGCCAGCAGCCAAGAATAGATAAACAATCTAATATTATTAGATAAATCGTTACAAGTCTGTACTACGGATATCCCTTGCTGTGCAGTGACGCAGAAACATTGCTGTGTCTTGCATAACCGGTGAGCCGTATTGCCTACTTGGAGAAAACCCGAGCCCGGTGAATTATATTATAAGCAAGTTGTTAGGATATTTACGTTTAATGCGGCCCGCCAACATAGTTACTGCAGTAGCAGATATATTGGCCGGGGTTGCTATTTCCGGTTTTCTGGGGTCGCAGGTATCAAGTTACCTTGATCATTTGTTACCCGTGATGTGCATGTGCCTGGCAACTATCGGACTGTATGGCGGAGGGGTGGTATTTAACGATGTGATGGACGCCGAGCTGGATAAAAAGGAACGTCCTGAGCGTCCGATCCCCAGCGGGGTCATTTCTCTTACCGAGGCGATTGTACTGGGAAGCTACCTTTTGCTGGTAGGTATACTGGCAGCCTTTACGGTTGGCCGTGTTACAGGTTATTTCGGATTGGGCATTGCAGCTTCTGCACTGATATATGATAAGTGGGGGAAGCACTTCTCCTGGGGGCCGGTCAATATGGGCTTATGCCGCGGGTTGAACCTGCTGATGGGAATCAGCATGGTTGGGGCTACCCTGAATAAGTACTGGTGGATAGGTATCATCCCGGTGATCTATATTGCCGCTGTGACAGCTATCAGCAGGGGAGAGGTGCATGGAGGAAGTAAACGTACGCTGCGTATTGCAGCTCTTTGCTATGCGCTGGTATATGGTACTGTGTTGGTACTGGCAGCGATGAACGGGCATCTTCTCATAGCCGCTCCATTTGTCATCCTGTTCGCACTTATGATTAACCTGCCCTTATTCAGGGCCATGAAGGACCCCTCCGGTCCCAATATAGGAAAAGCGGTAAAAGGAGGCATTATAGCCCTGATAGCGATGAATGCCGCCTGGGTAGCAGCCTTTTCCACCATGCCTCATGCTTTACTGGTACTGATATTATTACCATTGTCACTATTGATGGCCAGGGCGTTTGCAGTGACCTGAGCTCCTCGCTCGTCATTCGTAGTTCTTCGTAGCAATTAAATTTTGTACTTTAACGGCCTGGTTTGACGATTCATTAAACGAAAGAAACATCAGAGCGATTAGCCATGCAGAGTATTCAACAGACTTTTAGCGTAGATTATTCATATAAGGTCTTTTTTACCCGGTACCTTTTTAATCCATCTAACCCGGAATTCCGGAATTATCTGGCGTCCCAGGTTACGCAGGGACTAACCAAGAAACTACTTTTCATTTTAGATGACGGAGTGGCCAGGGCCCATCCGGCGCTTGCGACAGAAATAGCAGCTTATTTACAACAGATAGAGGGTTTTAAGATAGCAGGAGATGTGATACTGGTACCTGGCGGAGAAGCCTGCAAAAATGACCAGGAACTTTTTTATCGTTTGATAGACCAGGTGGATGCACAGGGAATAGACCGTCATTCATTTGTAGTAGCTATCGGCGGAGGCGCAGTACTTGACCTGGTTGGGATGGTGGCCGCAGTATCGCACAGGGGAGTGCGCCATATTCGTATACCAACTACCGTATTGTCGCAAAATGATTCGGGGGTAGGTGTAAAGAACGGTATCAATTACAGGGGAAAGAAGAACTTCCTCGGTACGTTTGCGCCGCCGGCTGCCGTGTTCAATGATGCGCAGTTCCTGACAACGTTATCTGGTCAGGATTGGCGCTCAGGTATATCAGAAGCAGTGAAAGTAGCGTTAATAAAAGACGCTGCCTTCTTTGAATGGCTGGAGACGAATGCCGCTGCCCTGGTAAATAACGATCTGCCCGTGATGCAGGAACTGGTGTACCGGTGTGCTGCCTTACATATGGCGCATATCGGAGGAAGTGGTGATCCGTTTGAAAGCGGTTCTTCACGTCCGCTGGATTTCGGGCACTGGAGCGCTCATAAACTGGAACAACTGACAGACTTCGTATTACGTCATGGCGAAGCTGTAGCGATAGGAATAGCTGTTGACAGCGTATACTCTTCCCTGTTAGGGTGGATCGATGCGGCAGATGCAGAGAGGATCGTGCGATTGCTGGTGAACCTGCAGCTGCCTGTCTATCATTCACTGCTGGAAATGCAGAATGGTGTTTCGTCGCCTGTTATAAAAGGCTTACAGGAGTTCAGGGAGCACCTGGGCGGACGTCTCACTATCTGCCTGCTGAAGGCAATAGGGCAGGGCGCTGAGGTACATGTAATAGACGAAGTGTTACTGAATAAAGCCATAGCGCATTTAAAAGTGAACCATGCAAGTATCTGACCATTCTTACTTAACCTATTGCACTAACATTCATCTGGGGGAGAACTGGCACGCTCATTTTCAGCAGCTCAAACAGTTCGTTCCCGCAGTAAAACAGGAAGTATCGCCTGATAAACCCTTTGGCATCGGATTACGCCTGTCCAATACCGCCAGCCTGGAACTGAGCAAAGAAGAGGCATTGCTTGAATTTAAACAATGGCTGCAGGAACAGGACTGTTATGTATTTACCATGAACGGATTTCCCTATGGCGGGTTTCATCATACTGTAGTGAAAGACCAGGTACATACCCCGGATTGGACAACGGCAGAGCGGGTAGCCTATACCATCCGTCTGTTCCGTTTGCTGGCCGCCCTGTTACCTGAAGGCATGGAAGGAGGCATCTCTACTTCTCCACTTACCTATAAATTGTGGCATGTACGTTGCGATACAGAAAGGGAGGCGGTTATGGAAAACGCCACCCTCAAAGTATTACTTGTAGTAGAACAGCTGATACGCACCCGTAGGGGAGGCGGGCCCCTGATGCACCTGGATATTGAGCCCGAGCCTGATGGCCTGATGGAAAATTCGAAGGAATATCTGTACTGGTACCTGAATTATCTGTTGCCATATGGAGTACCTTTTCTGCAGGATAAATTTGGCATGAGTGAAGAAGAGGCGAGGGCCGGCATAAAGGCACATGTACAGCTGTGCTATGATGTATGTCATTTTGCACTGGTATATGAGTCAGCAGAAAGTGTCGTAAAGAAACTGGATGAGCATGGATTAAAGGTAGGTAAGATACAGATCAGTGCTGCAGTAAAAGCTTTGCTGCCGGCGGAGATGGAGGCAAGGAAACCCTTGATAGATGCCTTCAGTGAATTCAATGAAACAACCTATTTGCACCAGGTCGTTGCACGAAAGGCAGACGGGTATATACATTATCCGGATCTTCCGCAGGCACTGGAAGATGCTGCCAACCCTGCAGTGGAAGAATGGCGCTCGCATTTTCATGTACCGGTATTTATCGACAGTTACGGCGTATTGTCATCTACCCGTTCCGATATAGAGAAAGTATTAGCATTACAACGGAAACAACCATTTACACAACACATGGAAGTCGAGACTTACACCTGGGATGTTTTGCCGGCTGATCTGAAGTTGCCCATGGACAGGTCCATATCAAGGGAACTGCACTGGGTATTGCAACAGCTGAACAAATGATCCCTACGTCTGGTTTTGACCCACATATCCTAACGGCGCCACTCTCATGAAAAAAACAGTAGTAATTGACGTAGTAGGGCTTTCCTCCTCCCTGATAGGTTCTCACACACCTTTCCTGCAGTCATATGTCAGCCGGCAGCAATTGTCGACCATTAAACCCATGGTGCCGGCAGTGACCACAGCCGTGCAGAGCACTTATGTTACCGGGCAATGGCCTTCTGAACATGGTATTGTCGGCAACGGCTGGTACGACAGACAGGACAGTGAAGTTAAATTCTGGAAGCAATCCAACAAACTGGTAGAAGCTCCCAAGATCTGGGACAAGGCCAAACGCCTTGATCCTTCCTTTACCTGCTCAAAAATGTTCTGGTGGTACAATATGTATTCCACTGCCGATTATTCCGTCACTCCCCGTCCGCAATACCTGGCCGATGGCAGAAAAGCGCCGGATTGTTATTCTCATCCGGCATCCCTGCGGGATCATCTGCAGAAGGAGCTGGGGACCTTCCCCTTATTCCAGTTCTGGGGACCGGGCGCCAATATCAAGTCCACAAAATGGATTGCAGACGCGTCGATGATAACGGATAACTTATACGATCCGACATTAACGCTGATCTATCTGCCGCACCTGGACTACTGCCTGCAGAAATTCGGACAGGACTTCAACCGTATCAGCAAAGAGCTGGGAGAAATAGATGCGGTATGTAAACAGCTGGTTGAATTCTATGAGAAGAAAGGCTGCGAAGTGATCATTTTATCCGAATATGGCATCACGAATGTCAATCACCCTATTCACCTGAACCGCCGTTTCCGTGAGGAAGGGCTGATACAGATCAGGGAAGAAAGGGGCCTGGAGCTGTTGGATGCCGGTGCTTCAAAAGCATTTGTGGTGGCAGATCACCAGATCGCTCACGTGTATGTAAACGATCCGTCTGTGTATAAGAAGGTGCGCAGTATTGTGGAAAATACCCCGGGAGTGGAACTGGTGCTTGACAGGGAAGGCAAACGGCAACATCATCTGCACCATTCACGTAGTGGTGAGCTGATACTCGTAGCAGATGCCAATAGCTGGTTTACCTACTATTACTGGCTGGACGATGCTAAGGCGCCTGACTTCGCCCGCCTGGTAGATATTCATAAGAAACCAGGATATGATCCGGTGGAAATGTTCATGAATCCTGCCGATCCGCTGGTCAAACTAAAAGCCGGCTTCAAGTTGCTGAAAAAGAAACTGGGCTTCCGCTACCTCATGAACGTGATACCGCTGGATGCAACGCTCATAAAAGGATCTCACGGACGTATTTCGGAAGATAAAGCCAATCATCCTGTACTCATATCGGGCAGGGTGCCTCAGGGCCAGGAACTGGCTGCTACGGACGTTTATGGTGTGATCTGGAACGCGCTGACGAGATAACTTCTTATAGAGGTCAGGAATTGCAATGCCGGATGGCCTTTATGTAATTCCTGACCCTTTATTTTTCCGTATATACAGAAAACACTACCCCATGAAACTACTCTTCCTCTCTGTATGTATGCTGCTGCTTACAGGTGTGTCTTCAGCACAGGATAATTCCTTTCTTTATCAATACAACAAACAGCGGATCAACAGCACCAAAACTGCGATGCTCGTGCTGGGCGGCTGGGGAATAGCCAACATCACGGCAGGACTGATCGGTAACAGTACTGCCGGGGGAGAGGCGAAATATTTTCACCAGATGAATGCTGTCTGGGGTGTTGTAAACCTGGGCATTGCCACTGCCAGTTATCTTGGCAACAGCAGGTTGGACCCTGGTAAATATAACTGGCAGGGAAGCGTACAGGAACAGCATAAAATAGAAAAGATCTATCTGGTAAACGGAGCGCTGGACCTGGCCTACATAGCCGGTGGATTGTTCCTGCGGGAGCGGGGCAAACTAAAACTGACGGGGAAGGCGTATGACCGGTGGAAGGGTTATGGCAACTCGTTTATCTTACAGGGTGCTTTCCTGTTACTCTATGACGGTGTCAATTTCACCCTGCATCATGCACATGGCAAGGGCTTATTCCAGCGGTTTAATGAGCTGCAGTTAACTGTTGCCCCTGGGGGAGTGGGAATGGTATATAGTTGGTAATATTCGCCCATATCTTCTCTTTTTGCCTTTTTATACTGAACTTATTCAAATCATAGATTTAGTAGGCTAGCTAGGTTATACACCCGTGTAAGTCGCTACTGTCAAAATCATTACTTCAGGTTATCTCCGATAACTTTTAGTAATAGTGACACCCTGTCCTGAATTTTGTTGAACCCGTACCAGTGCTGTAGCTTTGAACTGTCCTTCCACAAAACATCGATGTACTGAAGAGGATACCTGTAATTCACACATACCAACCAATCAAATAATAAGCAGCGAGGGCTGTGCACCAGGCCTGTTTGCTGAAGGAAGTATTTATGATCACATTATTGCAACAGACCGATTATCTGGTCGTTTTAGTTATTGGCGTTATTGTGGGTTATCTGTCCGGTTTATTGGGCAAGGGAGGAAGTGCAGTGAGTACGCCGGCCTTGCAGATCTTTGCAGGCGTAAATCCGTTCTATGCATTGGCATCACCATTACCGGCAGCTATTACCAGCACAATATCAGCAACTACTGTATACAGCCGCCAGAAGCTGTTTAACAGGCGGGTCATCGTTACCGGAGCGCTGTTCGGTATACCGGCTACACTGGCCGGTGCGTGGCTGAGCAAGTTCCTTCCGGGAAAGACCTTAATGATATTGACCGCTTTGTTCATTGTATCGATAGGCGGCTCTTTATTGTTCTCTTTCCTGCGTAAAAAGGGCCATGTTGAAGAACATCCGGTAGCTGCAGAAGAAGGCAATCATGTACTGATCGTTATGGCGTCCGTGGGCATTGGCCTGTTGTCAGGATTGCTGGCGAATGCCGGCGGTGTGTTGTTCAGCTCCTTCTTCATCAAAAAACTGCATATGCCTATCAAGCAGGCGCTGGCCTGCTCTATTGTCTTATCGGCCTTATTATCGGTGCCCGGCGCGCTGGCGCATTGGTGGCTGGGGCATATTGACTGGAATATTGCATTGTTACTGTCGCTGACAGCCATTCCTTCTTCTTACCTGGGGGCCAAAACAGCCGTGAAAATGAAGTCACCCTTGCTGGAGAAGGTGTTTGCCTGCACGCTGATCATATTCGGGTTATACGACATTATCTATACTCTTTGGAAATAATTAAACGGGGGACAAGGGGATATGCTAGAAGTAGAGAAAACACAAATGGCTCGCTAAGCGAGCCATTCTATTTTAATATTATAGGCGCTGCCAGGCGCTATACGCAAAACTTCCTCATGTATCAATAGCACCAATGCATTACCCCTTATACTCTTTCTTTCCGTATTTGGGTTCGTTCTTCCGGCGGTAACGTACTCACCACAAGATCATACGCATTCTGAAGAAGCGACTGCAGCTCAGGCAAAGGCAAGGTATCCAGCGCTCTTATCTGCACCCAGTGGTAGCGCGCCAGGTATGGGGCCGGCACGATGCCTGGTTGTGAAATAAGACGATGAAAATCTTCCAGACGGCATTTCAGGGATACGCGATGTGGCTCGTTCTTGGAGATCATGCAGAATAACTTTTCTCCAACGGAGAACCGCAGATCTTCATCCCATTTTTCTTCCTGTGTTACAGCAGGAAATGCGAGACAGTAATTAAGGGTCATGTCAAACATAATACTGGCAGCTTAAAAAGTTAAAAAATAATCGGGTGGAAAATATAAAAGCACAATCAAAAAAATGAAACAACAAATGATGGTAAAAGGTTGTTGATTGTCTTCTTACTCCAGTTTTTGCCAGACATGAGGGTCTGTTCCGGATATGTTGTTTTTTATTGTGTATCGCTGATGGACAACTAACCTAAAACCTTAAGGTTCCTGACTCTATTCGTACTATAAATTTAAGTATCTTTTCCCAAAGCCAGATGTATATTTTTCGTTAACAACTGATAAAGACAAGTCTGTAAACGGGTAGTCCACAGGCAACGACCGCCATATTTGTTATAGTATAAAAAAATACTATGAGTTAGTGGTTATCGCCTATGGACTACTACCTATTATGGATGAGTTACTTAAAGCGTCTTGCCATTTTTTCTTCCAGCACACTTAGCGGTACGCAGCCATCTTTTAACAGTTCATCATGGAAATTTTTCATACTGAACCCGGTAGATTGGCTGTATTTATCCCGCAGTCCGCGGATCTTCAGTTCGCCGATCTTGTAAGACAGTGCCTGGCCCGGTATAGCCATATACCGTTCTATTTCGGCCACAGCTTCATGTTCACTCACCGGTTCGTTGTCCATCATGTACTTGATAGCCTGCTCCCTCGTCCATCCTTTTGAATGCATTCCCACATCCACAACGAGGCGGATAGCGCGATGTATTTCGTCTGAGAGGTGACCGAAGTAACTGTAGGGATTGGTGTAAATGCCAAGGTCCCTGCCCAGGCTTTCACAGTATAATGCATATCCTTCACCGTAGGAGCCGATCCAGTTGAAACGACGGAATTTAGGCAGGGAGTCATTTTCCTGCTGTATGGAAGTCTGGAAATGATGTCCGGGAATAGCCTCATGCAGGAACAGGCATTCCATGCCTGTATAATTGAAAGTGGTAGCATCCAGGATGGGCACATAGAAAATGCCGGGACGGGAGCCATCCGGATTGCCGGGCATATATTCAGCACTGGCAGATGCTGCACGGAAAGCTTCTGTCTGGCGGATCTCAAATTTTGTCTTTGGCAGATGTCCGTAGAGCTGTTTAACGGCAGGCATGATCTTTTGCTCAATGGCTCTGAAGGAATCCAGCACTTGTGAGGGAGTAGTAAATATCCTGAACTGTTTGTCTGTACGGATGAAGTTAAAAAAGGCCGGCAGGTCGCCTGTATAACCGGTGCTATTCTTCACCGAATCCATTTCCCTTCTGATACGGGCCACTTCTTTTTCTCCGGTTGAGAATATCTGATCGGGCGTCAGATCAGTGGTTGTCCAGTACCTGATGAGGTATGTATACCATTCCTTTCCCTGGGGCAGGCCGTCAATACCGCTGCTGGTCCGCGTTTTAGGCAGGTATTCATTGGCAATGAAGTCATGCAGTTTAGCATAGGAAGGAAGTACATACTGCTCAATAGCTGCTTTATAGGCTATACGCAGTTCACTCCTGCCTGCGCTGTCAATGTCTGCCGGCAGGAGCCGCAGCGGCGTATAAAATACGTTGTTGCTATCTTTCTTCGCCAGGTCTGCAAGTTGAGGTATTACTTTCACTGCAAGCGCTTTGGGTAATACATAGCCGGCAGACATACCACGCCGCATGTTTGCAATAGCTGTATCGCTCCATTCCGCAAAGCTTTTCATTCTCATAATGAACTTTTCATAATCTGCTTTGTTCTTAAACGGCTGGGCGCTTGTACCTGAACCAAATTGGGGGAGCGTAAGGGTGAGGCCCCAGAATTGTTGGATAGGCATCAGGTGATCCGGAAAGCGGAGGCCTTCCTTACCTACGGATATTTCCCTTTGCAGCATGGAATAGCTAATCAGGTCATTATCATTAAGTACTGTAGTATCAAATCCCTGTAACGCCTGTTGGTAGCGGGTATAAAAGCTATCCAGTTTTTGCCGGAAACGATCGCTGATATCGATCTGCAACAGTCCGTCGTACTGATGTTCTCCATTCATGGTAGCCTCCATAGGAAAGAGTTCCATTTTCTCGTCATAGTAGTGTTCAACAAGATGATGCAACGAATCGGGAGCGCTATTTCCAGCCGGTTTACCTGGTCCTGAACAGGAGACTGAAAAGATCGTCACTGCCAGCAAAAGGGCGTAGTTAGTCTTTAGCATGTTTTGCGATTAGATGAAGGTGATATATTTTCCTGCGTTATAAGCTTTCGGGTAGAATAAACATAAAAAAAACACTCCGAAGAATCGGAATGTTTTATATAGAACAGTGAACAATGAAAACTCTTTCATCAGTTGATAAAGCCATTATTATAAATTTATAGTAAAGGCAAGTAATTGATTCCGTGATACTTTATCCCACAAACCAGCATATACGGAGCTTACTTTTATCAACCCGTCTGCCTGGACAAGCCAGCAAACGAATGCAAAATTAGCTTAATTAACAAACCGAACTTGTTAACCTATTTTAAATTTTTGATTTTTATGCTACGGAATGACACTGTATTGCCGTGGTCTTGCAATAAAATGTGTCCTTCGGGCCACAAGCCAAAGTTATTCCAATTTTTGTATTTACTGATCGCTACCAGGTCTTTAAATTCTTTGGAACCTCTGTCGTACTCAACCATTTTGAAACCATTCAACCAATGTTCAACATGATTGTTGGGATATACAATTATACGTCCTTTATTCCATTCTCCAATCTTCTTTATAGCAGCTTTGTTCAGATCGGTATTTTTCCGGGGGATCAGGTCATACAGGGAAGACAGGGTCCTGTTACCGTCGCGGCCGAGTTTTGCATCAGGATGACGCTCGTCGTCCAGCACCTGGTATTCCAGGCCTATAGCTGATTTACCCTTCGTGTCGTAACTTTCCTTTACATTATATTTCACCCCGCTGTTAGCGCCTTCCGTCAGTTTGAAGTCAAACTCCAGCTCAAAAGCACCATATTCCTTAGTGGTGATGATATCGCCGCCGGAGCCCATTTCATCGCCGTTGGACTGATGAATGGACAATTCGCCGTTATCCATTGTCCAGCCGGTAGCCGGAAACTTATCCTGGTTCACCCTGCGCCAGCCGTTGCTGGTTTTACCGTCCCACAGCAACTGATACCCGTTTTTCTTTTCCTGGCCGGAAATGTTATTCGGAACATCATTTACCACATATATATTATCATATGGGGAATATTGGGAAGGAGCCGGATTTTCCAGGATGCGGATATTGCGCCAGTGGATCTGTTTTCCCTTATCGTCTTCTTTGTAGATCTGGTGCACCTGCAATGCAATGAACCCTTTCAGGGTCATGTCATCGACCAGGTGAGCGGTAGGAACGCCATTTACCCAGGTACGGATCTCCGGGCCACGGCATTCTATACGGTATTTGTTCCAGCCTTCTTTCTTAAATGCGGATTTAGCCGCGGGGTTCAGTTCCAGCGGATACAGCCACCCACGGCGGGCTTCATCATAAATGCCGCCGCTCCAGGCACGGTCGCTGGGATCAACTTCCATCTGATACCCATGCACACGGCCATTATTGTACTCTGGTTTACTTTCACTGCGGAACTGAATGCCGTAATTCATCGGAGCATCCAGCTTCAATTCCAGTTCAAGTATGAAATCACCATATTCTTTTTCCGTAGCAAGGAAGGAATTCGGGCTGCCGGCCACGGAAGTGCCGTTTATCATCCCGTCTTTTGCATCATAGAGTGCTGTCCCGTTTACTTCTTTCCAGCCATTCAGTGTCTTGCCGTCAAACAGGTTTTTCCATTCTGCTTTTTTCTGGGCGACAGAGAAGCTGCTTATAAGTATGGCGCTGCATACTAATAACGTGTTTTTCATAACCATAACCTAAAGTACTCTTAAAAGTAAATAATGATAATTATTTATTCAACCGATTGCACAAATTTTATGATAAGCGGTATTATTTCAGGTTGATTTTATGCAATCGTTTGCAATTTATGACTAATCTCCTTAACTTGTACTACCCCATTCTCTGAAAAATGTTTTAGAAAAACCTGATTGAACTTATAATAACTCTTTTTCAGGGAGGTGTATTCTGTTACAAATTTAAAATTCTACGTATGAAGAACACGTTATCGAAGGCGGGCGCCATTTTACTATGCCTGTTATTGTATGGCACATTTATCAGCGCCCAATCCATCCCTATCAGGGGGAAAGTTACCGGACCGGACGGTAGTCCTATTATCGGAGCTTCCGTATCCGTCAAGGGACAAAAAACCGGAACAGTGACCGATGTTACCGGTTCCTACAAGCTACAGGCACCTAAAGATGCTGTACTGACTTTCTCTTTTCTCGGCTTCCTCCCACAGGAAATACCTGTGAACGGCCGCTCAGACATTGAAGTAAAACTCGCAGAAGACCAGAAAAAACTCGACGAGGTCGTTGTTGTCGGGTATGGTCAGCAAAAGAAAAAGGATGTGACCGGGGCCATATCCTCTATCAACAGTAAAACAATTATGGAAGTTCCTGTGACGAATGCACAACAGGCACTTCAGGGAAGAACACCGGGGATTGATGTATTAAATAACAGTAATAAGCCAGGCGATGAGCCACAGGTAAGGGTTAGGGGAACACGTTCTTTATCTGCCGGAAATGATCCTCTCTACGTTGTGGACGGAATTCCATTTGCCGGTAATCTTAACGACATCAACCCGCAGGACATTTCTTCCATGGATGTGCTGAAAGATGCTTCTGCTACTGCCATCTATGGTTCACGTGGCGCAAACGGTGTGGTACTGGTAAGTACCCGCAAGGGAAAGATCGGTAAGCCACAGGTGAATTATAGTGGTATGTATGGTGTTGTCAACTCACTTGGCAGAACTGATATGATGAACAGTCAGCAGTACCTCGCCATGAAAAGAGAGGCAAACCGTGCAGCGGGACTTTATGACGATAGTAATCCCGATGCTTCAGATGCCAAGATATTTACCGCTGTGGAACTGGCCAATATCAAGAAAGGTGTGAACACTGACTGGCAATCCCTCCTGATAGATCAGGGCTGGCAAACCCGCCATTCCCTGGGGGTGAGCGGTGGTAATGAAGCTACCAAATATGCTGTGACCGGCGGTTATTTCAAAGACCAGGGTGTGATGAAATTACAAAGCTATGAGCGCTATAACCTCCATGTAGCTGTTGATCAGATGATCGGCAAACGTATACAGGTAGGCGTCTCTTCATTGTCTACCTATAGCATGCGCAAAGGCAGCACCTACAATGGCATGAGCGCTGCGCTTAAAATGCTGCCCATTGCAGACCCATATGATGCATCAGGTAAACTGATCACTTATCCTACGGCCGACAACCAGCAACCCAATGCATTGCTGGACTACCAGGATGGTAACCGCGTGGAAAGACTGAGCCATATCCGTTTTTTTAACAGCCTGTATGGTGAGGTCACCATCCTCGATGGATTGAAATACCGCCTCAATGTTGGTACTGATGTTTTCCAGAACAACTATGGCCTCTTCCAGGGCAAAAAGAATACAGACCTGCTGATAGGTGGTGGCGACGCTACCGCTACCAAACAGGGACAACTGGTGTGGGCATATACAGTGGAGAACCTGCTGACCTACAACAAGACCATCAAAAAACACTCCCTGAACCTGACCGCCTTGTACAGTGTGCAGCGTCAGCGTGAGGACTCTTCTTCCGCTTCTGTAAGAGGTATACCGGTGGAATGGCAGGAATACTATAACCTGGGCCAGGCGGCCAACGTCACTGCTATTGGCAGCCAGTTGGGTACATGGACCATCCTGTCTTATATGGGTCGTTTGAACTATGGGTATGACGACCGTTACCTGTTAACATTGACCTTGCGTGCGGATGGTTCTTCCCGTTTTGCTCCGGGACATAAATGGGGATATTTCCCTTCAGTAGCAGTCGGCTGGAATGTGACCAGCGAAGATTTTATGAAAAGCGTGTCCTGGGTTGAAAACCTGAAACTCCGTGCCAGTTATGGCCGTATCGGTAATACCGGTATCCCGCCATATGCTACCCAGGGCCTGTTGGGACGTATGCCATATTCCTTCGGCAACAAAGGCGTAACGGGCTTTTCCCCGATCCTGTTGCGGAATCCCAACCTTACCTGGGAAACGACCGCTTCTTACAACTATGGCGTTGACTTCAGCCTTTTCAAAGGAAGACTGACCGGTAGCATTGATCAGTACAAACAGAAAACCACCGACCTGCTGTTACAGCGATTCCTGCCTTTCAGCAACGGCGTGAACTATGTACTGGAAAATACAGGCGTTACGCAAAACACAGGCTGGGAGCTGGGTTTGTCTGCTGTTATTCTCGATACAAAAGGAGGCTTCAACTGGTCAATGGATGTGAACTGGTTCAGGAACCGCGAAAAGATCCTCGCACTGGGTGAAGGTAAAACACAGGACGTGGGTAATGGCTGGTTTGTAGGACAGCCTACCTATGTGTACTATGATTACAAAAAAGTAGGTATCTGGCAGGATGAAGCATCTGCACAGGTGTACAAACAACACCAGGGTGAGATACAGCTGGCCGACCTTAACAACGACAAAAAGCTGGATGATAAAGACCGTACTATTCTTGGCGCACCTCAGCCTAAATGGTCGGGTGGTATGACGCAGCGCTTTTCCTACAAAGGAATTGACCTGGCTATCGTTGCGTTTGCCCGTATGGGTAGTATGGTGAAGAGTGATTTTTATTCTTCATACAATACGCTCTTCGGTCGTTACAATAACCTGGATGTGGACTACTGGACACCTGCCAATCATACCAATGCATTCCCTCGTCCAAATGCCAACCAGGAGCGTCCAAACAACTACAATACACTGAGTTACTTTGATGGTGATTTCATCAAGATCCGCAATATCACGCTTGGATACTCACTGCCTTCCCGTATCATGAAACGCTGGCAGATGGAATCATTAAGGTTCTCTGTGGATGTGAAACAACCGCTGATCCTTGCACCTTACAGGCAGAAATACAAAGGTATTGATCCTGAAGACGTGAATATTATCGGTGTGGATGCACCTGCTACCTGGATGTTACAGTTTGGTGTCAATGCTACTTTTTAATGCAACAAAACAAGATCTTTATGAGAAATATATGCTGGTACCTGTTCTTATGCGCATGCATTGTGACGGGGTGTAATAAAATGCTGGATGAAGATGTGGTGTCTTCAGTAACGGATGATTTTTATAATAACGCTGCCGGTTTTCAGACCGCTGTAAACGGCAGCTATAGCGGGCTTCGCAGCTTTTATAGCACAGAGCGCGGTATGACAACGAGTGTATTTGGTACGGATACATATACAAATGGTTCTGATGGCGATTTCAAATTTACGAATCAGTATACATCGCAACTGGACCCCCGTTATGCACACCTGCGCGAAATATGGAATGCCTTTTATCAGTCTATCAATACCTGCAATGTCGTGATTGGAAGAGCTGACCAGGTACCTGATCTGGACAGTGCCGCCAAACGCCTGGGCGTGGCGCAGGCACGATTCTGCCGGGCAAACTATTATTTTATACTCGTGCAGATGTTTGGCGCTGTTCCGCTGAGATTGACCGAGAACAAGGAGATTGTTACAGAGGCGCACCGGGACCCGGTGCCTGATATCTATAATGCTATCCTGGCTGACCTGCAGTATGCAGTGCAGGTATTGCCTGTAACGCAGACGGAGTGGGGACGGGCTACGAAGCCTGCCGCTGAGCACCTGATGGCAAGAGTGTACCTGACCAGGGCTACTTCTGCAGCCAAGGGCGCTACAGACTACGACAGCGCAGCTACCTATGCTACGCGTGTGATCTCCCAATATGGTTTACAATTATTGCCGGATGTGGGGCAGGTTTGGGCACAGGGAAAGGAGAACAATGCTGAGACAGTTTTTGCCGTACAATTCACCACAGATGCCTTGTATAATGCTACGGACAATAATGCCTGCCGTTTCTTCCTGATGCAATATGATGTATTGGGCGGTATGAAGCGTGATCTGGCGAATGGTACGCCATGGAAGCGTTTCCGTCCTACAAAGTTCCTGCTGGACACATTGTTTGCCGAGCGTACACACGATACCCGTTATGAGAAATTCTTCACGAGGGTATGGTTTGCCAATGCCGGCAGTACCAAGTTGAAAGTAGGAGATACTTCTGTGTATATGCCCGGTTATAATGTGACGGACGAGCAGATAGCCAGCAAGAACTACCTGCTGGTGCCGCCACGCAATTACACAGAACGTTTGTATCCTTCACTGAATAAATTTGCCGATGCTTTGCGTCCTGATAACCAGGCTTCAGGTGTGCGTCCTTTCATTGCTTACCGTCTGGCGGAAGATTACCTGATCGCAGCAGAAGCATTGATGTATAAAGGCGACTTAACAGGTGCCGTCGGTTACCTGAACACCCTGCGTATGCGTGCGGCACGTGTGGGCGCCACAGAAGCTGAAACCAGCGCACACCGCGATGCCATGAAGATCACAGAAGGCCAGCTGAATATAGACTTCATCCTGGATGAACGTGGCCGTGAACTGGTAGGAGAGCAGCAACAGTGGTTTGACCTGGTACGCACCCACAAATTGCTGGAGCGAGTACGCCTCCACAATCCGCAGGGTGGCCCCAATATTGAAGAAAAGCATATGCTGCGCCCAATTCCGCAGGATCAGATAGACCGGACAAGCAATGAATTCCCGCAAAACCCGGGGTATTGACCGCTTGGGAATTGGCTCTTTCATCGTCATCTGTTGCCTTGAATTCCTGTTTTAAGCAGTCAGGAAGCAGGACGTACGCAAACGATATTTCCCTCATGAAAATCCAGTGGCTCCGGTAGTGTAGAAATATACTACCGGAGTCTTTTTTTCACTAACTTTAAAGACACCCAAAAATCCCCGATTCATGTCACAACAAAAGATCCTCTTTCTTACAGGCGATTTCGCAGAAGATTATGAAACAATGGTGCCTTTCCAGATGATGCAGATGGTAGGACATACTATCCATGCTGTTTGTCCGGATAAATCGGCAGGAGATAAGATCATTACCGCTATTCACGATTTTGAAGGAGATCAGACCTATAGTGAGAAGCGCGGGCATTACTTTGTGTTGAACGCATCTTTTGCAGATGTGCAGGTATCATCTTACGATGCGCTGATGATAGCCGGTGGAAGGGCGCCGGAATACCTGCGCCTGAATGCAAAGGTGATTGACCTGGTAAAACAGTTCACCGTTGCAAACAAGCCCATTGCAGCTATTTGTCATGGTATCCAGATCCTGACGGCAGCAGATGTAGTGAGAGGCCGGACTTTGACGGCTTATCCGGCTGTGGCCCCTGAGGTAACGATGGCCGGGGGAACTTATGCTTCCGTGAATATCGATGAAGCCGTAACAGACGGCAACCTGGTGACGGCTCCTGCATGGCCCGCTCATCCGCAATGGGTCGCGGCTTTCCTGAAAGTGCTGGGCACAAAGATCCAGTTATAGCGCAGTTATTAATGATCTGTTTGTCAGGTGCCAGCGAATAGTTTACATATTTATTATATTCGAATGCCTCTTTTTTTACTATTTTTGGTAGTATAATCAGCTACCTATGAAAAAGAGTCCTATGCTCCTGTCCCTGCTGTTTCCGGCTATAATGGGTTCTGCCCAGTCCCTGACCTCCCCGGGTAAAACAGACGGAGATTCCCTTCTCCTGGTAAAGATTGAGAAAGCCGGCAAGTACGGATTTACCGATACGGCGGGCAAAGTGGTCATTGCACCAGTATACGATGCGATTGCGCCTTTTCAAAATGGTCTTGCTGCCGTGAAAAAGAATAAGAAATATGGCTTCCTGCTGACCGATGGCAAAACTTCTTCCCTGAAATACGACTCTGCCTGGATAAAAGAAGGACGTTACCCTATGGTAAAGCTTAATGGGAAGACCGGTATGCTGGATAGCAGGGGGAAAGAGCTGGTATCTCCCAAATATGACGAGGTAGCCGGACTGAGAGATGGATATGTATCTGTGTTCCTGGAGGGAAAATACGGGGTAGTCAGTCCCAAGGGGAAAATGATCTTAAAGCCTGAATATGAGCATCTTGGTTTTGTGACCAATGGCAGTATGCTGGTATACATAGACGGGAAATGCGGCCGTGCTGACCTGGTAACAGGTAAGGTGGTGATGACCCCTTATGAGAAGGTAGGTCCTTTCCGGGACGGGATGGCCTGGGTAAGACAACAGAAAAAATTCGGTTTCATCAATATAAAGGGTGAGCTGGTGATACCACTGGTATATGACTGGGTCGGCAATTTCAATGAAGGACTTGTTGCAGTGGCCACCGGAGGAAAATATGGGTTCATTAATAAGGCTAACCAGGTGGTGATCCCTCAGAAATACGATAAAGCCTATACTTATTCCAAAGGCAGGGGCCTGATCCGCCTGAATGGCCGTATTGGTTATGTGGATAAGGACGGCAATGAATCCTGGCCGGAGGCTGCAGCAGCGCTGCCCCGCGAGCCGGCAGAAGGTGCTCAGAATAAATAAATTGTGATCGGCCCGCCACGGCGGGCCTGCCCTCAGAAATACCCCAGCCCTCCGGGATGTTTTATATTACATGCTCAAATAGACTTGTTTTTTATTACCTTTGCAGCCAAATTGAAAAGCCCCAGAGGGCCTTATTATCATTCAAAATAAAGTAATACATAAAACATTATGTCCGGTCAGCTTAAAGAAGTTCGCAACCGTATAAAGTCAACACAGTCTAACCTGCAGATCACCAAAGCCATGAAAATGGTAAGTGCTGCCAAGCTGCGTCGTGCACAGGATGCTATCTTGCTGATGCGTCCTTATGCGCTGAAACTGCAGGAAATGTTGAAGAACATTGTTTCCAACAGTGAAGGAAGCATTGATCTGGCGCTGGCCGCTCAACGTCCGGTAGAAAAGGTGCTGCTGATAGTGATCACTTCTGACAGGGGATTATGTGGAGCTTATAACTCTAACCTGATCAAGCTGACCAAACAGGTGATCCGTGAGAAATACGAGGAGCAGTTTGCCAAAGGCCATGTAGAAATACTGCCTATCGGTAAAAAGGGGTATGAGCACTTTGTAAAGAATGGTTATAAACTGAACGATAGTTTCTGGCACCTGTTCGCTCACCTGGATTTCGAACACGTAAAACAGGCTGCTGCTTTCGCCATGGAAGGTTTTATCGCCGGTAACTACGATGCCGTAGAAATTATCTATAGCGAATTCAAGAACGCTGCTACCCAACGTTTTGTAGCTGAGCAATTCCTGCCGGTAGCGCGGGTGGAAAATACAGATCAGAGCGCAGGCCGTGCAGATTTTATCTTCGAGCCTGAGAAGAAAGCCCTGATCGCCGAATTAATGCCTAAGATCCTAAACACCCAGTTGTACAAGGCAATGCTGGATGCTAACGCTTCTGAACATGGCGCCCGTATGACCGCAATGGATAAGGCAACTGAAAATGCGAATGAACTGCTGCGTAGTTATAAGATCTCTTACAACCGTGCACGTCAGGCCGCTATTACAACCGAACTGACTGAGATCGTGAGCGGTGCTGCAGCATTGGAAGGCTGATCATAGCAACTTATACACATCGAATTAACATCAGGATATTTTGATTTCTTCATAAGGGTCAAAGGCTGTATTTTCGGCCTTTGACTTTTTTCTTTTACAGGCGTGGTAATGGCTCCGGCCTTCTGCACCTGAATACTGAAAAACCCGATAATGGAACTTTCACAAATCATACCGCACATAGAATCACTGATATTTGCCGCAGACAGGCCTTTGCCCCTGCTGGAAATACTCGATCTGTTGAACAATGCACTGGCCTTCCTGGAAGACCGTGCCTCACTGGAACAGGTGGAGACGGCCCTGGATGCTATCAAGGAGAAATACAGCTCTGAATTCTATCCCTTCGAGGTAAGGGAAAGCGGTGGCGGCTACCAGTTCCTGACAAAAAAAGAATATTACCAGACCGTTGCTCAGCTGAACGGGGAGAAATTCCTGAAACGCCTTTCTACAGCGGCATTGGAAACCCTGGCGATCGTTGCATACAAGCAGCCGATCTCCAAAGGGGAAATAGAACATATCCGCGGTGTAAGTACTGATTATTCTATTCAGAAACTCCTTGAGAAAGAATTGATTGTGATATCCGGTCGTAGTGAAACGCTGCCCGGTAAGCCGCTTCTGTATTCTACTTCCAAGGCCTTTATGGATTATTTCGGCCTGAACTCTCCTAAAGACCTGCCGAAACTGAAGGAAGTATTTGACGATGAAGGTATTCAACCTACGCTTGTAGGCATTGATGGCAATACTGAATCTCCGGACGAAGATGGCCTGAACATGGTCGTGTCTGAAACAGGAGAACTTGTTGAACGTGAGCTCCCGCATGATAATGAGGCCGGGCTCAATGGCCACCATGTGGATGTGGAGGAAGAAATTCCCGTAGTGGATGAAGATGTTCCGGTGACAGACCTGGAAGATGCTGAGGATAGTGATCTTTCTGCACAGGGGATTGTACCGGTGGTAGTGGAAGATATCCCTGCTGTGGATGAGGAGGCTGTGGATGACAATGAAAAGGATGAATCTCCGGATAATATAGCCGGGGAAAAGGAGAACCCTGTCGCTGACGATGATAATGTAGTGGCGACAGATGATGATATAGCTGCTTTCCTCGAAGCGGCTGCAGACCTGGGCCCTAAAGGTGACGACGAAGAAGATGAGGAAGAAGATGATGATGAAGACTTCGAGGACGATGAGGACAGCGACGAAGACGATGAATCAGATGATGAGGAGGATGGAGATGATGAAGACGATGAATTTGAAGAAGAAGAAGAAGAAGATGATGATGAAGATGAAGATGAAGATGATGACGAGGACGAGGACGACGAAGAGGAAGACGAAGACTTCGATGAGGATGAAGACGAGGAGGATGATGAGGATGTAGAAGACGATGAAGCGGGTAATGGTAAAGAAGAAGAGGTAGATGATGAAGATTTTTATAAAGACGGTGGCTTCGAAGATGAGGAGGATGATGAAGATGACGACGACAGAAAATAGATAATCAGATATTAAAAAGCCGGTCATTGCTACATGCGCAATGACCGGCTTTTTAATTATGTATGCTGATAAATTATTCTGCTTTCAATGTTTTCACCGGGTTGGTCAAAGCTGCTTTTGCTGCTTGTGAGCTTACCGTCAGCAATGCAATAAAGATGGCCAACATGCCGGCAGCAAGAAAGGTTAACCAGCTTATCTGTATATGGAAAGCAAACTCACTCAACCATTTGTCCATTGCATACCAGGCCAGGGGAGATGCGATCAGAAAGGCAATCAGTACCAGCCGTATGAAATCTCTTGAGAGTAATACCACTACGTTCCTGGCAGAAGCACCCAGTACTTTTCGTATACCTATCTCCCGCTTTCTTTGTTCTGCGGAAAAGATCGTCAGTCCAAACAGGCCCAGGCAGGCAATGAAGATAGCAATGATAGTAAAATAGGAGATGATCCCGAAAGCGTGTCGCTCTTTCTGATAATTGCGCTGGAAGTCCTGATCCAGGAAGGAATACTCAAGGGGGATAGCCGGGTGTAATTTCTCCCAAACCTGTCTGATCTTTTGAAGAAGATCTGTGTAATTGTCAGTAACAGCGCTGACAATGACATAATTGTAAGGACTTCCAAAAGTGTTAGTGGTAAAGCCATATGGCTGGATAGGGTTGTGGAGGCTTTCAAAGTTGAAGTCTTTTACAACACCAACAATTGTTCTCGCATCACGGAATTGACCAAAATCATAGTGTATCTTCCTGCCAACGGCATTGGCTGTCGTATATCCCAGTGCTTTCACAGCAGTTTCATTGAGGATGATACTGGTAGAATCGGCAGGAAAATCCTTTGAGAATGTTCTCCCATTCAACACCTGGAATCCCAATGTTTCTATATAGTCTTTTTCTACCGTTGCCAGATGTATGTCTACAATATCGCTTTTAGAGCCGCCTTCAGGGTAGAACAGCATATCACTCATGGCGGAAGTGCCGGGGTAGACGGAACCACTGGAGATAGATTTTATTTGTGGGTATCCTGTCAGTTCATTCTTTAGTGAAGAGTAGTGTACCTCGCTATTCAGGAATGCTTGTCCAAGTGGCAAAATTAACTGTTGTTCTTTACGGAAGCCGAGCGGTTGATTTTTGAGATAATGAAGCTGTTGCCTGATGACGATGGCAGCGAAAATAAGGCAGATCGAAATGGTAAACTGAAATATTACGAGTCCTTTCCGGATAGCTACCGCAGAGAAATTGTTGAGTACTTTTCCCTTTAATACTGATACGGGGTTGAAAGCTGATAAATAGAAGGCGGGATATGCTCCTGCAAATAGTCCTGATGTAATAGTAAGGACAATAATCCATAACAAAAGGTAGGGATTATCGAACAGGCTGATTTCTTTTTGGGCAAGTATATTGAAATACGGTAACAGCGTAAAAACAAGTACGAGGGCGAGTATCAGTGCCAGGAGGCTCATAAGAAAAGACTCTCCGATAAACTGTCGTATCAGTGCTCCTTTTCCTGCGCCTAATACTTTTCTCATGCCCACTTCTCTCGCCCTTTTCTCAGCAGATGCCGTGGAGAGATTCATGAAGTTAACACAAGCAATAACAAGTATAAATACAGCGATAGAGCCAAGTATGTATAAATAAATGATATTGCCGTTGGCCCCAATCTCATTTGCGGCGGAGGAGTGAAGATAAATATCCGGCACCGGCTGTAGATACAGGGTCAGGGAAAATCCTGCTGCTTTCATGTCGGCTGCAGTTTTTTCATTAAAGAACGACTGCAGCTTTGCTTCAAAGTGTTTTGCATCTGTTCCTTTTTTCAGTTTCACATAGGTATAGAAAACACTATTGCCAATCCAACTGGTTTGCTGCCGTACCCAGTTCCAGGTATCATTATTTCGCATGGAAAGAAAATACCGGCCAGGAATGTGCGACTTGCTTGTTTTACTCTCAAAAACTCCTGTTACGGTGTAGTTGAACGGTCCAAACGGAGTATTGACGTTGATCTGTTTCCCTACAGGATTTACATGACCGAAAAATTTATGGGCTATATCTTCACAGATGACGAGACTATTGGGGTTATTTAACGCAGTTAGTGCATTGCCATAGATAAATTTGTAGCTCAGTATCTGAAAGAATGTAGAATCAACATAATAGCCATTTGATTCAAATAGCTGCTTTTGTTGCGTACCATCCTTATACTGCAACAGCATCCTGGCAATATCGGGAAATGTCAGCAACCTGCTTACCTGTTCCACTTCCGGTAAGGCATCTTTGATGCCAAATGCCAGTGGTGCCGATGCGGCTACCCACTTTTCTCCTTTATTATTTAAGTAGGCAATACGATAACTCCTGTCACCATATTCCTGGTGTTTATCATAACGGTGCTCATCAAGGATATATAACATGATCAGCAAACAGGTGGCTAATCCTATAGCAAAACCGGCAATGTTGATAAATGAGAAGGCCTTATTTCGCGTGATATGCCGTATAGCAATCCTGAGAAAGTTGTTAAGCATGTGACATGTGTTTGAAGCCAATTAACAGTTTCACTAAGAAGATGCCAGGCTATAATCCAAAATTCATCAGGAGAATAAGTATGTTAATATGTTCTAAACTGTCCGGTTTTAATACATCGTTGTCCGGCTTCGGAGCATCGCTGTCGGATAAACAAACAAAACCCCTTATAGTTGCGGAAACTATAAGGGGCTTTATTATCTAAATAACGATTATAACTTGCTCACAACCGCTGCAAAGATCGCACTCAGCTTTTTATCGGCAGTACCCGCCACAGCGATGATCTCTTCAATAGACACCGGGTGCAGGTTGTCAGGATCGCATTCATCTGTGATCACGGAAACGGTGGCACAGGGCAATTGCAGCTGGTTTGCCACAATTACTTCCGGTACGGTGCTCATACCGACGATATCAGCGCCGATAGTACGCAGGTAACGGTATTCTGCCCTCGTCTCGAGATTAGGGCCTGTAACTGCCGCGTATACTCCATTGGTATGCATTTTATGGCCAAGGGTAGCTGCTGCTGCCAATAATGCCTCGCCCAGCACCGGGTCGTAAGGCCGGCTCATATCAGGGAAACGGGGGCCGAAATCGGGGGAGTTAAGGCCCCGGAGCGGATTGTCTGTCTGAAGATTGATATGATCGTCCAGCAACACCAGGTCGCCTTTGGAATAGGCTTTATTAATACCACCGGCCGCATTGCTGAGCAGCAGGTGCTGAATGCCCAGGGCCTTCATGACGCGCACCGGGAAGGTGATCTGTTGCATAGTGTAGCCTTCGTAATAATGGAATCTGCCCTGCAGGGCAATAACAGGAGTATCGCCGATATGACCGTATATCAGTTGCCCCTTGTGCGATTCCACTGTAGATTCAGGGAAATGGGGGATCTGGTTATAAGGGATGCTTTTCTGTATCTTAATATGGTTCACCAACTGACCAAGTCCTGTTCCCAGTACGATGCCTACACGGGCCGGCTGGAGGTCTTTCAGAAAGGCTGCTACGTCTTTTATTTGCTGTTGAAGCATGGTTTTATCAGTTACGAATTATTAATTACGGTTAGACAGCGGCGAAGTTACGCAGGTATTCCTGATTGAACATTAACATTCGCCAAATAGTACGGAAGAGTATCACTGCCCGCGGGAGACGGGGAAATGATATATACAGAGAAGTTAAGCAGGTATTCCTGGCTGAGCATAATAATGGGTAGGTCATCACTGCCGCCGGGAGATGGGTACCGTTTACAGGCATCCGCAGTAATAAAAACTGCGGTGAAACACTTCCTGAAAAATGCTTCACCGCAGTTGATGGAGGGCATTGATTAAATGCATCAATGTAGTACCCTTATTTAGTCGAGACTGGTAATTGAAATATCCTTCCATCTTACCCTGATCCCTCCGCCGGAATGGATCTGGAGTGCGATCTGCCCATTGGCAGCGCCGATCTTATCGTCTGTGAGCTGGATCATTTCATGGCCATTGAGGAAGGTGCTCACCTTATCTCCTTTGACGATCACTTTCATGGTGTTCCATTCCCCCTCTTTCAGGTACTGCTCTTTATCGGCTGCCGGCTGGATCAGCCAGCCGCGGCCGTAGGATTCGTATATGCCTCCGGTGTGTTTCCCTTTGGGCGCTACTTCCGCCTGCCAGCCGGTGATCTTTGTGCCTTCAATGGAAGAGTGGAAGAATACGCCGCTGTTACCGTCAGCTTCCTGTTTGAATTGGAGGGTCAGTTCAAAATCTTTGAACGACTGGTTGGTGGCCAGGTAGCCATATTCCTTATCAGGGCCGCTTTCACAGACCAGTGTCCCGTCTTCCACGTACCATTTTTCGGTACCGTAGATCTTCCAGCCTTCAAGGTCTTTACCATTGAAGAGGGACTGTTTTTGTGCGAAGAGGAGAGGGCTGCCTATGAAGAGGACGGCAGCTAACAAAAGGAGTCTTTTCATTTTTCAGAACGGTTTTATAAGCTAAATGAATACGTGGAACTTAAATGTAAGAAACTAAAAATAAAAAAGGCGCCCTGTTTTCAGGACGCCTTTTAAATTAGGTTATACAGTTGCCGGTTTAGCGAGCTACGTTTACAGCACGTTTCTCACGGATCACGGTTACTTTGATCTGACCAGGGTACTGCATTTCAGTCTGGATCTTGTTAGCGATCTCGAAAGACAGACGGTCAGCGTCATTATCGGTTACTTTATCACTTTCAACGATCACGCGCAGTTCGCGGCCGGCCTGGATTGCATAAGCCTTTTCCACACCATCATGGGCGAGGGCCAGGTTTTCCAGGTCTTTGATACGTTGCAGGTAGCTCTGCATGATCTCACGACGTGCACCGGGACGTGCGCCGCTGATGGCGTCACAAGCCTGTACGATAGGAGAGATCACGTATTGCATTTCCATTTCATCGTGGTGGGCGCCGATAGCATTTACTACAGCAGCATGCTCACCATATTTCTCAGCCAGCTTCGCTCCCAGCAGGGCATGGCTCAGTTCAGTTTCTTCATCAGGTACTTTACCAATGTCATGCAGCAGACCGGCGCGTTTTGCCAGTTTAGGGTTCAGGCCCAGTTCTGCCGCCATTACAGCACAAAGGTTAGCTGTTTCTTTGGAGTGCATCAGCAGGTTCTGACCATAAGAGGAACGGAAACGCATTTTACCTACCAAGCGTACCAGTTCTTTATGTAAGCCATGGATACCCAGCTCGATCACGGTTCTTTCCCCGATATCCATTACCTGTTCTTCCAGTTGTTTCTTGGTCTTTTCTACTACCTCTTCGATACGCGCAGGGTGGATACGGCCGTCCTGTACCAGGCGTTGCAGGGACAAACGGGCAATCTCGCGGCGTAATGGATCGAAGGAAGACAGTACGATAGCCTCCGGGGTATCGTCCACGATCAGGTCAACACCGGTTGCTGCTTCGATAGCACGGATGTTGCGGCCTTCACGACCAATGATCTGACCTTTGATCTCGTCACTTTCCAGGTTGAACACAGTGATAGCGTTCTCAATGGTCTGCTCGGCAGCAGTACGCTGGATGGACTGTATGATGATCTTTTTAGCTTCTTTGTTTGCCTTCAGTTTGGCGTCTTCGATAATTTCCTGGATGTGTGCAAGTGCCTGTGAGCGGGCTTCTTCCTTCAGGCTTTCGATGAGTTGGTGGCGTGCTTCCTCTGCTGTCAGGGCCGCTACTTTTTCCAGGCGGCGGATGTGCTCTTCCTGGTGTTTTTCCAGCTCGGTACGTTTTATAGCAACCAGTTCCATCTGGCGGTTGAGGTTTTCCTTGATCGCCTCATTTTCCTGCATCTGTTTCTGAAGATTCTCCGTCTTCTGGTTCAGCGTCTGTTCCTTCTGTTTGATGCGGTTCTCTGAATCTGCTATTTTCTGGTTACGTTGTAAAACTTCTTTCTCGTGCTCACTTTTCAGCTGGAGGAATTTTTCTTTTGCTTCCAGCAGGCGGTCCTTCTTGAGGTTTTCTGCGGTAAGTTGTGCTTCGGATACTATTTTCTGTGCCTGTAATTCTGCCTCCTGTATTTTATGTTGAGTGTTCTTGGCAAAAATCACCTTACCTAACAAAATACCTATGATCAATGCCACCACTGCAGCTATTGTCGACATTAAAGTAACTTCCATACAAAAATTTTAATACTTGATTTATGTTGCATTCCTGGCCATATCCCATTCCGTGGAAAGGTAGAGGGTTTAGAACTTGATTCGCGAAAATACAAAAAAGAACGTGCGAAACGACGGGATGATAAGCTGATATGCAGATGTGTGGAAGCTTACAGGAAAATCCTATATTAGATAAGTCGATAAAGCATTGATTTTCTTCGTAGTATGTCCTGATTTTATTTCAATACGTTACTAGCTGCTAATCTACTTTTTCAAAATATTTAGTGCATCACAGATCTGTGTCAGTCAGGAATGAAGTATCAGGAATAGTGACCGGCCCAAAATATGTCATCTCTCCGGTTTCCTGATCCGTTCGATCCTGGTTTTACTTCAGCGAGCTGTCCAGCAGCGCTTCGAGGTGCTGTAATTTCTCTTCCAGGAATGGCGCAAGGCCCGCCTGTATCTTCCCTCCGCTTGTCACGGGATGGGTGGCGTACATGATAAGGACCATAGCAATATAATCCTGCAGGTCTTTACCAGCGTACGCTGTCTTGAATTCAATGATCTTTTCGTTCACTTCCTTCATGGTACGGCGTACTTCCTCTTCCTCTTCCGGCTTTATCTTAATGCGGTATGACCTGTCGGCTACCACAATGTTAATGGGAATCAGCGGTTCCATGTCGGTAGATTTGGTTTTAACTAGCTGTTTAACAGTGCAATACAGCGATCAATCTCTTTTATGTAATCATTGATCTTGTTTCGCATTTCCTTTCTGAATTCTTCATCGTCTTCCCGGCTGGACGGTGTACCCTGGGTGGCTACGGCCATTTTAGCGAGGTGTAGCTTATTTTCCAGGGCTGCGATCGTTTCGTCCCGGGCTGCCAGTGTTTCTTCCTGTGCCTGCAATTGCTCTTTCAGCAATACATTTTCAGCCTGCACCTGTTGCAGCTTTTTTAACAACAAATGGAGCTTATCGTCTATCCTTTGTATGTACTGCTCTAAAGCCATAAAATTCAATTCATTATTAAGAATAAAGAAGTGCGGTTATACTACCTCCTTCTTTATTCCTAATCCCTGATTATTTCCTGATTTCTGCCTGTAACTGTCCTTCGAATGCTTTTACCAGCTTGTCCATTACCGCATCGATCTCTTTATCGGTAAGGGTCTTCTGTGCATCCTGGAAGGTGAAGCTAACGGCATATGACTTTTTATTAGCGCCCAGCTTCTCACTTTCAAAAACGTCAAACAGGTTCAGTTCCTGTAACAGGGATGACTTCACCGTTTTTGCGGCCGCCTCCACTGCAGCAAATTTTACCTGCTTGTCCAGTACCAGCGCCAGGTCACGGCGAACGGCCGGGAATTTCGGTATTTCCTTGTAAAAGTTATCGCTTTTTTGCAGTAATCCCAATACATTCTTCCAGTTGAAGTCGGCAAACCACACCGGCTGCTTAATATCGAACTGTTTCAGTTTCTGTGCGTTAACAGCGCCGAGCACTACTACCGGCTTATTCTTCACACTGATCTGCCAGCCATTCTGCAGCGCGTCGTTTTCGGCTTCGGACCATTGCAGGCCATTGATACCCAGCTGTTTGAAGAGGTTCTGCACATAGCCCTTCAGGAAGTAAAAGTCTACCGGTTCGGCCTTGTGCATCCAGCTTTCCGTTCTTTTCTGGCCGCTCAGGTAGAGGCTCAGGTGAGCCGTTTCGTCGTACTTGCCCTGCTCGCTGACAGCATATGTGTTACCGAATTCGAAGAACAACAGGTTGTCGTTACGGCGGTTCAGGTTGTGAGCTACGCTTTCCAGGCCGGTTTCCAGCATGGAAGGACGCATCACATCCAGGTCAGCGCTGAGGCTGTTGATCATCTTTACGGTATGCTGCAGCACTTCAGCTGTAAAGTACTTACTATTTGTGATAGAGTTGGTAAAAATCTCATTAAACCCGTTGGCTGCCAGGTAATTAGCTGCCTTTTCACGCACCTTCTCCTTATCCGGCTTCGGATTGGCCGAGGGAGTGATCATCACCTGGGAAGGGATCTCAATATTATCCAGGCCATCAATACGCATAACTTCCTCCACCAGGTCGGCCGGGATGCTGATATCAGGTTTGCTGTAAGGCACGCTCACACGCAGCCCGTCCGCATCTTTTTTAAGAATGCCGAAGCCCAGGCTGCTGAGGATATTCACAATTTTATCTTCAGGATAGGCCTTTCCACTCAGCTTACGGATGTAATTCCAGCTGGTCGCTACTTCTGTTTGTGCCTTCGGATGAGGATATACATCCACTACCTCCGATGCTGCCTGACCACCTGCCAGTTCACAGATCAATGCGGCTGCGCGCTGTAATACATATGCTGTTGCAGAAATATCAGTTCCCTTTTCGAAACGGGCTGCCGCATCGGTACGGAGTCCGTGACGGAAGGAAGTAGGCCGGATGCTGGCAGGGCTGAAGCAGGCGCTTTCCAGGAAAATGTTTGTAGTAGTATCTTTCACACCGGAATGCAGTCCGCCGAAAACACCGGCAATACACATTGGCTCACCCTTACCATTGCAGATCATCAGATCGGTGGCATCGAGTTTACGCTCTTTTTCATCCAGCGTTACGAAAACCGTATTCTGCGGCAGGTTCTTTACAATGACCTGGCGGCCCTCTACGGCGTCGGCATCAAATGCATGCAGCGGCTGACCGGTTTCATGCAGGATGAAATTGGTGATGTCCACTATATTATTAATAGGCCTTACGCCGATGGCCAGCAGTTTATTCTTCAGCCAGTCGGGGGAAGGCGCGATCTTCACACCGGTAATGGAAATACCACTGTACCGGGGACAAGCGTCTGTATTTTCTATGGTAACACCGATCTGGTAAGGCGTAGCTGCTTTGGGCAGCGTGGAAAGTTCAGGTGTTAATGCCTTGTATTTCAGTGTGTTCTCACTGTTGTTCAGGTAGGCGCATACGTCTTTTGCCACACCCAGATGACTCATGGCATCCATCCTGTTGGGAGTGAGCCCGATCTCATAGATCCAGTCCTGAACGGGTTTAAACACCTCCCTGGCAGGAGTACCGGGTTTCAGTGAAGGGTCGAGCACCATAATACCGGCATGGCTTTCACCGATGCCGATCTCATCTTCTGCACAGATCATTCCATGGCTCTCTTCTCCGCGGATCTTCGCCTTTTTCATGGTCAGCGGTTCTCCGCTAACCGGGTAGATAGTGGCTCCTATAGGAGCTATTACTACTTTTTGTCCGGCTGCTACGTTGGGTGCACCGCAAACAATGTGGAGCGGTTCCCCGCTACCTGTATTTACCGTTGTTAATCTCAGTTTATCGGCATTGGGATGGGGTGCTACAGTCAATACCTCGCCTATCACAAGCCCCTCAAGACTGCCCTTTACAGACTCGAATTGTTCCAGGCTTTCCACCTCCAGGCCTATACGCGTCAAAATAACAGATAGTTCCTCCGGTGTAGGTTTAACCGGCAAATAGTCACACAGCCAATTGTACGAAATAGTCATTTGTAAATTATATAAGTCCGTAAAGTTAGTGTAAATCACGAATAGTCCCTATATATAGGGCGGAATAGCGGTCAGCATTTCCAGGGTCAGACCGGTTGTTCCTCAGAAATGTGAATAAACGGCATCTACCCAATTCCGTGCTGGCATGCCTGAGAACACTGCTGACTGCATGTATGGATCAGCGTGAATTTCATCGTCCCTGCATTGTGAGCAGGGGGGTGCCTTTCCAATAATCGCACCAGATTATACCGGTCATCCGGATACGAAGGCAATCGAAATCTTCCCGGAAGAGAATGTGCAAATCAACAAGGCTTATGTGTGAAACTTTTTTGCACATTGTTTGTGAATATCCAGACCTTTGTATGGGGATATTGTGTGAGTTTGGTGGATAATGAATCGATAGTCAGTGCATAACTGTCATTTTGCGGGTGCATAACCTGTGCATGTCACCTTATAAATTATATACCCAGGCAAACTTTAGAAAATCGAAAAATGCGGTTACCTTAGTCTGTACGGCCCAAAAAAGTTTACAATTTCATAAAACGGGAATGGTTCAGCTGGTACAATAAAATTGTAATGATAACTAAGGAAGCCACGACATATTAATTTTTTGATTAACAGACTAATCACGAACATATAGATGGATCTCAATCTTAAGAAGGACCGCAATGTACGCCGTAAGTCGTCCGTTGACGTATCTACCATGATGTACGGCAAGATTCCTCCGCAGGCAAAGGAGATGGAAGAGGCTGTATTGGGAGCCATTATGCTGGAGAAAGGAGCATTTGACACGGTGGTAGAGATATTGAAAGGTGAATGTTTTTATGTAGAAGCACATCAGAAGATATTTACGGCTATGACACGGCTGGCAGGTAAGTCCATGCCGGTGGATATCCTGACCGTTGTGGAGGAACTGCGTTCAATGGGCGAACTGGAAGTAGTAGGCGGCCCATATTATATTACCCGACTGACAAATACGGTGGTTTCTTCCGCCAATATCGAGGCGCACGCCCGTATTATTCTCCAGAAATTCATCCAGCGGGAACTGATCCGCATATCCGGCGAGATACTCAGTGAATCTTATGAGGATACGGCAGACGTATTCGACCTGTTGGACTCCGCGGAAAGTAAACTTTTCGAGGTGACCAACAACCACTTACGTAAGAACTACGACAGTATTGACCGTGTGTTGGTGAATACGATGAAACGTATCGAAGATCTGCGTAACCGTGGGGATGATATTACCGGGGTACCTTCCGGTTTCCCTTCACTGGACAAGGTGACCTATGGCTGGCAGTCGACGGACCTGATCATCATCGCGGCACGTCCTGCGGTAGGTAAGACGGCATTTGCGCTGAACCTGGCCAGAAATGCCGCCCTTCACCCACGATTCCCGAAAGGTGCAGCGGTATTCTCTTTGGAAATGTCCTCCGGGCAGATCGTACAACGTATCCTGTCCGCGGAGTCTGAAATAAAACTGGAAAAGATCACCAGGGGTAAACTGGAGGAGTATGAGATGAAGAAGCTGATGACCCATGGTATTGAACGCCTGGCAAAAGCGCCTATCTTCATAGACGATACCCCGGCACTGAACATCTTCGAGTTGCGCGCCAAGGCCAGAAGGCTGGTACATAACCATGGAGTAGGGGTGATCATCATCGACTACCTGCAGTTGATGAGCGGTAGCGCCGACGGAAAGGGTAGCAACCGTGAGCAGGAGATCAGTAAGATCTCCAGGGACCTGAAAGGTCTGGCGAAAGAGTTGCACGTGCCGATCCTGGCCCTCTCCCAGTTGAGCCGTGATGTGGAAAAGCGTAAGGATGGTAACAAGATGCCGCAGTTGAGTGACCTCCGTGAATCTGGTGCGATCGAGCAGGATGCCGACATGGTAATGTTCCTGTACCGTCCTGAATACTATGAGATCAACACCAACGAAATGGGCGAGTCCAACAAAGGTGAAACCCACGTGCGTATAGCTAAACACCGTAACGGTCAGCTGGATACCATCAAGTTGCGCGCGGTGCTGGAATTCCAGCGATTTGAGGACGATGGTAGCCTGGAAAACCCCGGAGGTGGCAGCAGCAACGCATTTGCAGGTTTGCGTGGTAATGATGGCGGAGGAAATGACGAGGCGAAGCTGTATATCCAGAAGGGTTCCAAAATGAATGACATGAATTTTGATGAAGGATTTGAAGACGCTCCTTTTTAAGTAAACAGAATTAGTAATAATACTGAAAGGCGCTCCTTCTGCACGGGGCGCCTTTTTAATTTCCCCCTTATAATATTATGTGGAATAAATATCGTCTGTACTATAAAGACAATTTCCGGTTAGCCTATCCTGTAGTTATCTCCCAGCTGGGACACGTCCTGGTTGCCTTCTCTGACACTATTATCATTGGTCATACAGGTGATGTTCCCCTGGCGGCAGTAGCGCTGGGAAGCAGTATATTTTCCATATTCATGGTAGTAGGTATTGGCATGTCTTATGGCCTTACCCCGCTGATAGCGCAGGAACATGGCCGTAAGAACCTCGCGCAATGCGGTTTTCTGCTGCGCCATAGCCTGGTTATTAATATCGTGCTTGGACTGTTATTATCTACTGCAATTATAACCGGCAGCAATTACCTGCACCTGCTTGGACAGGAAGAGGATGTACGCATATTGGCAAGGCCCTTCTTACAATTACTGGGCCTATCCTATTTCCCCCTGATGATCTTCCTCACATTTAAACAGTTTGCAGAGGGGCTGGGATTTACCCGGCAGGCCATGAACATCAGCATCATTGGGAATGTGCTGAATATTCTGATAGGTATTACCCTGGTGTACGGGCTGTTTGGAGCGCCCCGGCTGGGCGTTGTGGGGGTGGGTATCGGTACGCTGACAGACAGGGTCCTGATGGCCGCCGCTATGACCTGGTATGTATTGTCTTCTCCCCGTTTCAAAGCTTACCTGGTGCATTTCCGGCAACATTATTTGTCTCTTGCTGCCATTAAACAAATTCTGGGCATTGGTACGCCTGTTGCCCTGCAGTATATATTTGAAGTGAGCGCCTTCAGTAGTGCTATTGTAATGGCAGGTTGGATAGGCGCCCGGGAACAGGCTGCTCACCAGATAGCCATCAACCTGGCGTCTATTACCTATATGATGGCCAGCGGTATCTCTGCTGCAGCGGGTATTAAAAGCGGTAATCATTTTGGCGCAGGACAATGGCGCGAACTGCGGTCCTCTGCCATTGCCAGCTATCATATGGTATTGGTGATGATGGGCGCAGCGGCCCTGATCTTCATGCTGGGCTGCAGGGTGCTGCCGCTCATGTATATCAATGATCCTGCTGTTGTCGACATTGCTGCAGATCTGCTCATCATTGCGGCATTCTTCCAGTTGTTCGACGGTACACAGGTAGTAGGACTGGGTATTCTCCGCGGATTGGGAGATGTGCGCATGCCAACCATCATTACATTGCTGGCATATTGGGTACTGGGACTGCCTGTAGGCTATTTCCTGGGTATCTATCTGCACTTTGGTGTGCAGGGCATCTGGTGGGGGTTGCTGATAGGATTACTGACGGCGTCGATATTACTGTTTTTCAGGTTCCAGCATCGCACAAAAGCTGCATTGGCCGGGTAAACGGCATAATACTGTCCCTATACATGGACAAACAATACTTTAATTAAACCTCATACTTCTGAACTGCCGTCTCATTAACCAGTGAGGCGGCTTTTTATTTCCTTCTTATGTGAATTTAAGGTCTTACCCGCTCTTTGTAGTGTTAAGATAGGCTTCAGTCAGTATGCAGTCGGCTTACAATACCGTTATCAAAACAATACTAAAAAGGCATATAAATGTCATCTGTATATCGAATCGATATTGAGGTGACCTTTAGATGATATTTTAGTATCAGTTTAGCATCATTATAGTATAAGATCTCTGCTATAGATGCATACCAGCATAAAGCCGTCTTCACTATGGATCGCTTCCTGCCGGTGGGGAGATGATCAGATGTCCCATTCTCCTCCAGGTAACCGATATTTGCAAAAAATCTCAACAGGCCACCATGTTTTACGCTAAAGACATCACTCCCGGCGCCGGGCATTATACAATGGATGAACCTACCTCTAAATATTGCATCCAGGTGCTCCGCCATGAAGCCGGCGACGAAGTGCTGCTGGCCGACGGTCGCGGGGGGCGCTACACCGCTGTTATCACCGACGATAACCGCAAGAAGTGTGTTGTACAGGTAAAGAACTATGAACTGATGCCGCCTGTCAAAGCCCCTGTCCGTATTGCCATCTCCTTTACCAAGAATACCTCCCGCATAGAATGGTTCCTCGAGAAAGCGACCGAAATTGGTATACAGACCATCATTCCGCTGGTAAGCCAGCGTACAGAAAAGGAAAAGTTCCGTGCAGACCGTTTTGAGAATATCCTCGTCTCGGCCATGCTCCAATCGCAGCAGTTCTATCTTCCGGAACTCGCTGCACCCGCAGCCTTTGACTCACTGGTACAACAGCCGCCTGCTCAGCAACTGTTCATTGCCCATTGCCTGCCGGAACAGAAGCAGCACCTCTGGCAAGCCATGCAAGCCGGCAGGGATAGCTTACTGCTGATAGGGCCTGAAGGCGACTTTACTCCCCAGGAAATCAACCTTGCACTGGAAAAAGGATTCCAGCCTGTTTCCCTGGGAGACACCCGCCTGCGTACGGAAACGGCAGGAATAGCAGCTTGTACGATGATGAATGCAGTCAATGCCACTGCCTGATAATCCTATCACATATAGAGGAAAAATATCAGAACACGCGTTTTTCTGATAACTAATCCCATATTGGAAAAGTGAAGATTTAATTGTAGATTACACACTTATAGGGCTTTATACTTTTCACGTGAAGAACGCGCACATTCATCCGGATTCCACTTGCACGGATAAATACCTGTGGGATATGATCAGGGACGATTCCGTAGACGCTTTTAACGAAGTGTACAGGCGGTATTGGGACCTGTTATTTCATGTTACCATGAAGCGCCTGCAGGTCAGAGAGATCGCAGAAGAAATAGTACAGGATACCTTCATCATCTTATGGGAGAAAAGACATGATATCGAGATCTCCGCGCTGAAACCCTACCTCTTTGCCATTACCCGTTACGCCGTATTTCATTACCTGGCCAGTAAGCAGACCATTGCTTCCAGGATGAAAACCTTATCTCATATGTCCGAAGCTGCCGGCAACAATGGGGCCGATGTGGAGGCCCTGGTAAATGACAGGCTGCTGTTACAACTAATAGAAACTGTTGCCAATGAACTGCCGGAGAAGAGCCGGCAGGTATTCTACTATAATAAACTGCTCGATTACTCCATTGGCCAGGCGGCAGAGACCTTCAATATATCCCAGAAAACAGCCGAAGGGCACCTGACCAAAGCCCTCAAAATATTACGCCTGAAACTAAGCGCTCTGCACACTGTCCTCTTCTGAAAAAAATCTTTCTTAACAGCAAGGGTAAATTGTCAGTTATACACTCTTAATTAGTATAACTCGGAAATAATGCCTGACGATTACATCCACGAACTTGCCCGCAAATGGCTGGCTGGTACCGCCACAGAGGAAGAGATCAACGTCCTGATGCAATGGTACGGAAAGGAAGAAATGGATATGGTCAGGATGGAAGACAGGCCCCGGACAAGGCGTTTGTCTACAGTGTGGTGGATGGCTGCTGCCATCCTGATCGCCGCCGGTGTCTGGGCTTTATATCCGAAAGGGGCTGAAAAGAAACTTGTCGTATACGTACCAAAGGAACAGCAAAACAGGATCGTACTGCCCGACAGTAGCATTGTATGGCTGAATGCAGACAGTAAGCTGCAATACCATGAGGGGCCGCAACACAGGGAGGTCACACTCAGCGGAGAAGCGTTTTTTGACGTGCGGAAAGGCGCCCGCCCATTTATTGTAAAAGCGGGAGGCAGCACTACAACCGTGTTGGGTACCAGCTTTAATATTAAAGCCTATAGCGGCGAACCAACTTCCATTACTGTTGCTTCCGGGAAGATAAAGGTGGAAGATGAAAGGAAGCATATTACGGTACTGACAGCCAATAAACAGATCACGCTGGAAGAAAAGACAGACAGTGCCGCCGAAAGGACCGTCAATGCAACGGTTTACCACGCCTGGATAAATGGCGGGTTTGAGGTGAACAATGAAACATTTGAATCTATTGCCAACACCTTAAGCAGGAAATATGACGTCACTTTCCATTTTGAGAACAACGCACTGAAGCAATGCACGTTCATTGCCAGCTTTGATGAACAGGCAACGATGGAGCGAATATTGGAGCTATTATGTAAGATCAACAATTCCACATACCGCATTAGTCAGGACAAAAAAGAAGTATATATCAGCGGAGAAGGGTGCCAATAATATTTTCACAAAAATCAAGAATCCCGTTATGAAGCAAACAACAGCATTTCCCGGCAATACCACATAAAAAAATCCTTTCCCGTAAGGAAAGGATAACATAGCGCTGTCTGCATCAGAGTCTGCAAACCATATATGCAACGCAGGCGCTACGGCTTTGTATTCTATTACATCATACAAAATGCAATTAAAGATATGAAATACTACGGTATTTTGACAGGGAGGCCTATGGGCATTACCCACCATTATTTACCAGACCTTTTGTTTAAGCTAATGCGAACAGTGATCATGATAATGATAGTGCTGTGTACAACAACGTTGTTGCTCATTGCCCGTGATACCAATGGGCAGGACCTGAACACCGTGATGTTGCAGCTGAATATCAGGGAAGGAAAACTTGATAAAGTATTAAAACGCATAGAAACGCAGGCGCCTTTCTTCTTTATTGTAGACGGTGCGCTGGCCGGCAATACGCCTGTACCCGCGCTGGAAAACAAGGAGCGCTCACTGAAAGAGGTGCTGGACGCACTGTTGCTGCCACACGACCTGTTCTATGTACAGGAAGGGAAATATATCATTATCAAAAGAATGCCTATGTCTGCTGCCATGGAGGCTGCCGCTAAAGGCATGCCGGTTCCCGAGGGCATGGCCAAGGTCATCACAGGCATGGTGACCGACGAAAAAGGACAGCCACTGCCGGGAGTGAGCATCGTGGTGAAATCGTCAAGGGCGGGTACCATTACCAATGAGAAAGGTGTTTTCTCGCTCGAAGCGAAAAACGAAGCCGATACGCTGCTGATCAGTTACATCGGTTACCGCACCCAGGAAGTGGCCGTGAAAGGCCGCAGTCAGCTGAATATCCAGATGGCACTAAGCGATAACTCCCTGGCAGACGTTGTTGTAATAGGATATGGTAGCCTGCGGAAGGGCGACCTGACCAGCGCTGTCGCTACCGTAAAGTCAGAGAGCTTCGTAAAAGGCAATGTGCTGGACGCCGGACAACTGCTACAGGGTAAAGTAGCCGGACTTTCCATCGCTACGCCCAGCGGCGACCCCACCAGTACCTCGCAGATCCTGCTGCGTGGTAATACCACCCTGCTGGGAGCCAACGCTGATCCTTTGGTGCTGATAGACGGTATACCGGGCGATCTTAAGACAGTAGCGCCGGAAGACATCGAATCTGTCGATGTGTTAAAAGACGGATCTGCTGCTGCTATATATGGTACACGCGGTACCAACGGTGTGATCATTATCACCACCCGCAGGGCCAGCGGTACCTACAACAATTCAGTGGAATACAGCGGGTATGTCAGCACACAGACCATCGCCCGCAAGCCGGAAATGCTGACAGCTGCCGACTACCGTAAACAGATCGCGGAAGGCACCAGGGACGCTTCCTGGGACCAGGGCGCCAATACCGACTGGCTGAAGGAAATATCACAGACGCCATTCACGCATGTACACAACCTTACAATGAGGGGAGGGAATGCCAAAACAAATTATCTTGCGAATGCTAACTACCGTTCCCTGGAAGGTGTGATGAAGAAATCGGATAACAGGACCTTCACCGGCCGTATCGATATCAACCACAGTATGCTGGATGATAAGCTGCGGGTGAACCTGGGCATGCTGAGCGCCAACAACAGGTACACTACCACCGGCGATGGTTTCAGCTTTAATGGTTATACCTACAGGCAGGCCCTCATCCGTAACCCGACATCTCCTTTGCGCGATTCATTGGGAAACTGGTATGAACAGACCGGCTTGTTTAACTACGAAAACCCGGTATCAAGGCTTTATGAAAGCGACGGCCGGAATACTTCTCAGAACACCCGTCTGAATGGTTCATTGACCCTGCTGCCGGTAGAAGGACTGAAACTGTCTGCCTTATTCTCCTATACGCATTACAATGAAGACAGGGGGTACTCAGAAACTAAAAAGCATATATCTAATCTCAGGGATAGCAGGAACGGGTATGCATCAGTAGGCTCAGCACAAAGGATGGACAGGCTTGTGGAACTGACAGCACAATACAGTAAAGATGTAAGAAGACATAAATTCACGGCGCTGGCAGGTTACAGCTACCAGGAACGTGAGTATAACAGTCACTGGATGCAGAACTGGGACTTCCCCACAGACCGCTTTACCTACAACAACATTGGCATAGGGCAGGCCCTGAAGGAAGGCCTGGCGCCGGAATACAGCGATAAAACAGAAACGAACCTCATTGGCTTTTTTGGCAGGGCTACCTATAGCTATGACGACCGTTACCTCCTGCTGGCCAGCCTACGTCATGAAGCCGCCAGCCAATTGTACGGCACTAAGCAACCCTGGGGTACCTTCCCGGCTGTTTCTGCCGGATGGCGTATCAGCAACGAGGCGTTTATGAAAAAGCAGACATTGTTCGACGACCTGAAACTACGTGTAGGTTATGGCGTTACCGGTACACAGCCGACAGACCTGTTCCTTGGTGTGGCCATCCTGAACTACAGCAGTTATGTATATGTAAACGGCGTGTGGATACAGACACTGGGACCTTCACAGAACCCCAATGCCAACCTGCGCTGGGAAGAAAAACATGAAACGAATGCAGGTCTGGACTTCTCTATGTATAGCGGAAGGATCAGCGGTAGCATAGATTATTACATCCGCCGCATCAATGGGCTGTTGTACGACTACCAGGTGCCCAGTCCTCCGAACATGTATCCGTCCACACGTGCTAACGTAGGCAAGATGGAAAATAAAGGTCTGGAAGTATTGGTGAACTTCATCCCGGTAAAGACAAGGAACTTCGAATGGAGCAGCAGTGTGAATTTCTCTACCAATACCAATAAACTTGTAAGCCTGTCTAATAACCTCTACAAGACTACCAACAATTACTTTACCACTGGTGGTACCGGCGAACCGATCCAGACCTTCACGCACATTGTGAACATCGGCGATAATATCGGCGATTTCTATGGTTTCAAAGTGGTAGACATTTCCCAGGATGGTAAATGGATCTATGAAGGCCGTGACGGGAAGCCTGTTCCCTACGACAGTTACCAGCATGCTTTCGAAGATAAACGTGTACTGGGTAATGGTCTTCCGAAGTATTATGCCGGATGGAACAACACCTTCCGTTACAAACAGTTTGATCTGAATATTACTATGCGTGGCGCTTTCGACTACCAGATCCTGAACTTCCAGCGCATGTATTATGAGAATACCGGCCTGCAGCAGTACAACCGCTTAAAGTCTGCTTACGATAAGGTATTCGGAAAAGCAGTACTGAGTAAAGATATGCCACTGGAGTTTAACAGCTACTATGTGGAGAACGGCGATTTCTGGAAGGTAGACAACATCACACTGGGATACAATTTCCGGAACCTGAAATTAAAGTACATGCATTCCGCACGTGTGTATGTATCTACGCTGAACACTTTTGTCATCACTGGTTATAAGGGGATCGACCCTGAGGTGAACAGGCTGGGACTGGCGCCCGGCAACGATGACAGGGACAAGTATCCTTCAGTAAGGACCTTTACCGTTGGTGTTAACATGAATTTCTGATCTCTTAATTTCTGCTGTTATGAAACAATCTATCAAGACAATATTACTGGCAACGCTGTTACTGGTGTCTGCCTGCACCAAATTAAAGGATGTAAGTTATAACGAGATCATCGCCGGGCAATTTGATCCTTCCACAGAAGACCTGGCCTCACTGGTGGGCGCTGCTTATGTGAACTGGCGTATTGTGCTGAACGACTGGAATGGCTTTGCCCGCATACAGGAAGCTACCTCAGATGAAGTGGTGATCCCGGCGCGCCCTAATGGCTGGGTGGATGGCGGTATCTATCGTCGTTTGCATGAGCATAAGTGGACGGCAGATGATGATGTTACCATCAATACCTGGAACCGTACCTATGCCGGTATTACCAATTGCAACCGTGTCATCTATCAGCTGGAGTCAGGCAGTATACCTGTCTCCAATGGAAAGGAAGAAACATTGGCTGAGCTGAAGGTACTGCGCGCTTCCTACTATTATGTGTTGTGTGATGTATATGGCAATGTACCTATTGTAACGAAGTTCGACGTGCCGGAAGGATTCCTGCCGAAGCAAAGTACCCGTAAGGAAGTATATGAATTCATCGTCAAGGAAATAAAAGACAATCTTCCTTTACTGAGCGATAAGAATGACAAGACAACCTATGGCAGGTTCAATCAGTGGGCAGCCTATGCTTTACTGGCCAAGATGTACCTGAACGCAGAAGTATACACCGGTACCTCTGCATGGGATGAATGTATCGCAGCATGCGATGCTGTCATTAATTCAGGGAAAGGCTTTATACTGGAACCCGTACAACGCAGCGTGTTTGTAACAGACAATGAGAACTCCAAGGAGATCATTTTTGCGCTGCCGTTTGATGAGACATATGTAACGAACTGGAATGCCTTTGATATTCACATGCAGACATTACAACCTGCATGCCAGGCTACCTATAATCTCAAGTCCACTCCATGGGGCGGTATCTGTGCTATTCCCCAGTTCATCAATACATTTGATATGGATGATGCGCGCTATCGCGATAACTGGATCAAGGGACAACAATACAGCGCTGCCGGTGCTGCACTGAACTGCACCATGGGCGCTTATACGGGCAAACCGCTGGCCTTTATCAATGAAGTGCCGGGCATCGATCAGTCGGAAGAGATACATGGTTTCCGTTTGGGTAAATTTGAGATCAAGCAGAAAGCCAATGTACAGCTGAGCAATGACTGGCCTTTGTTCCGCTATGCAGACATCCTCATGATGAAAGCGGAAAGCCTGTTAAGGAATGGCGATGCTGCAGGCGCAGCTACGCTGGTAACGCAGGTAAGACAACGGAATTTTACAGAGCATCCGGATAAAGCGCTGGTTACAGGCGCTGACTTGCTGAAAGGAAGTGTTTATAACTACGGCTTGCGCGATCATCTGAATCAAACTGTGGAAGGCGGGGCTGATATCCAGTATGGCCGCTTCCTGGATGAACTGGGCTGGGAGTTTGCGCAGGAAGACCGCCGCAGGCAGGACCTGATCCGCTTTAAAGTGTTTACAAAGAAATCATGGTTTTCGCATACACCTAATGGCGACTACCGTACACTCTTTCCTATTCCCCGTATCGAGATCAACAAAAATGGCAATCTTCAGCAAAATGGTGGTTATTAATTTATAAAGGGTTATGAAAAAACAATTATTATCGCTCGCCCTGTTGTACGCTGTTCCTCTTTGTGCGCAGCAGGCCGACTATCCTGTGAGGGCAGTGAATTTCACTGCTGTGCAGCTGACAGACAGCTTCTGGCTGCCGCGTGTACGTACGAATCATAATGTGACGATCCCTGCATCTTTTGCAAGGTGCGAAAGTACGGGACGTGTGAAGAACTTTGAGATGGCGGCAGCGAAAGAAGGGAAGTTCTGTACGAAGTTCCCCTTCGATGATACGGATATTTACAAGACTATCGAAGGGGCTTCCTACTCCATGGCTGTTACGCCCGATAAGAAGATGGACGCTTATGTGGATTCGCTGATCGCTATTGTGGCTAAAGCCCAGGAACCTGATGGCTACCTGTATACAGCAAGAACGATCGATCCATTGCATCCGCACGACTGGTCGGGACCGGAGCGATGGGTGAAGGAGCATGACGGAAGCCATGAACTTTATAATTCCGGGCATATGTTTGAAGCTGCCAGTGCGCATTACCTGGCTACCGGCAAACGTAATTTCCTGGACATTGCGCTGAAGAATGCTGATCTGCTGGTACAGACCTTTGGTCCCGGCAAACGTGGTGTTGCTCCCGGGCACGAAATAGTGGAGATGGGATTGGTACGTTTATACCGCGTTACCGGAAAGAAAGAATACCTGCAGCTGGCAAAGTTCTTCATCGATGAAAGAGGCAAACGGCAGTATAATTTTAAAAGCAGGAACCCATGGGAGAATGGCAAATACTGGCAGGACCAGGCGCCGGTAGTACAGCAGTCAGAAGTGGTAGGACATGCGGTAAGGGCTATGTACCTGTATGCAGCGATGGCCGATATAGCAGCGCTGGAAGGCGATACCGCCTATCTGCATGCTATTGACAGGCTCTGGGAGAATATGGCCACTAAAAAGATCTATGTGCAGGGCGGCATCGGTGCTGTACCCGATGGCGAGCGCTTTGGCGAGAATTATGAATTGCCCAATGCTACCGCTTATAATGAGACCTGTGCAGCTATCGGTAATGCCTATTGGAATCAACGTATGTTCCAGTTGCATGGCGATGCAAAGTATGTGGATATGCTGGAAAAGATCCTGTACAACGGGCTGATATCCGGCGTGGGGCTGGATGGTAAGTCTTTCTTCTATACCAATGCCATGCAGGTACGCCGGGGAATGCATCATCACAGCCTGGAGGCATCGCGCTCGGGATGGTTTGAATGCTCCTGCTGTCCGACAAATATGGCGCGTTTCCTGCCTTCACTCCCCGGCTACATCTACGCACAGAAAGGCCGGGAAGTATATGTGAACCTGTTTGTTAACAGTACCGCCTCACTGGATGTGGAAAAACAGAAAGTGAAGATCGTGCAGTCCAACAATTACCCATGGGAGGGCAATCTGCGTTTCAATATAGAGCCGGCTGCGGCAACGGAGTTCACCTTGAAAGTCCGCATACCCGGCTGGGCAAGACAGGAAGCTATTCCCGGCGGCATCTATTATTTTAAAGGCGGTAAGGCAGACAGTGTGCTGATCAAAGTAAATGGCCAGCCGGTATCATATCAGCTGGAGCAGGGATATGCCGTGATCAGAAAGAAATGGAACAGGAAAGATGTGGTAGAGGTACAGTTGCCTATGGAAACACATGAAGTACTGGCCAATCAGCAGGTAAAAGATGATAACGGTAAGATCGCAGTTCAGCGCGGACCATTGATGTATTGTGCAGAGTGGAAAGATAATGACGGCCGTACCAGCAATCTGTTATTACCGGAAGTATTCGCGCCTGAAGTAAGGAAAGACATGCTGAACGGCGTCGTGGTGCTCAAAGGGGAAGGCAAAAGTATCAATGTAAATGAACAGCAACAGCAGGTGAGCACCGTACCTAAGCAGGTAACACTGATCCCATATTATGCATGGGCAAACAGGGGAGAAGGAGAAATGAATGTATGGTTCCCTGAGAAAATAGTGGACGTGGAAATACTGGCCAGGTAATCCATCGGAAAAAAAGCCATTGAAGAAAGCTCAAAAGTAAAAATTGACACTGCGAATCGCTTAAACGACCAGCAGGTAACCAAATAAAAAAAACTCCTTTCTTAATACAACAGGCGCCATATGTACACAGCTGTGCACATATGACGCCTGTTGTGTTTCAGTATATATTATTTTAATCCTTCGCAGATCTTCTTTACAATTGTTGGCCCTTCATACACAAATCCTGTATACACCTGCACCAGCGAGGCCCCGGCATCCAGTTTTTCCTGTGCATCTGCAGCGGTGAAGATGCCTCCTACGGCAATGATAGGCACAGCGCCATTAGTGTGCTTGTGGATGTAGCGGATCACTTCTGTGGCCTTTTGCTTTACCGGCAGGCCGCTCAGCCCCCCGGAGCCGATAGCGGCTACTTCTTCTGCCGGCGTCTGTAAGTTATCCCTGTCGATAGTTGTATTGGTAGCAACAATACCCGCCAGTTTGGTTTCCTGTACGATCTCGATAATATCGTCCAGCTGACTGCTGGTCAGGTCTGGCGCTATTTTCAGCAGAATAGGTTTTTGTTTCGGCTTCTGGGCATTCAGCATCTGCAAGTGATGCAGGAGCTGCTTTAAGGGCTCTTTCTCCTGTAACGCACGGAGATTAGGCGTATTGGGAGAGCTGACATTCACAACGAAATAATCCACCACATCGAACAGGGCATGGAAACATTTCTCATAATCGTTGATGGCCTGTTCATTCGGAGTGATCTTGTTCTTGCCGATATTACCACCGATGATAATATCTGATTTCCGTTTCTGCAGGCGTTTGGCAGCGGCGATAGCACCTCCGTTGTTGAAGCCCATCCGGTTGATAAGTGCCTGGTCGGCAGGAAGACGGAAAAGGCGGGGCTGATCATTACCGGGTTGTGCTACCGGTGTAACGGTGCCGATCTCCACGAAGCCGAATCCGAGGCTGGCCAGTTCGTCAGTATAGCGGGCGTCTTTATCGAAACCTGCTGCCAGTCCTACGGGATTTTTAAAGGTCAGTCCCCATAATTGTCTTTCGAGGCCTTTGCGTTTAGGCTGGCAGAAAGAACGTACGACATTTTTCCCCAGGGGGATATTGTGCATTACCTGCAGGCCTTTCATTACCTGGTGGTGAATGCCTTCCGGCGGAAAGCGGAAGAGTATTTTTTTGATAAGATTATACATGCGGGCACAAAGATAAATAAGTTCAACAATAGTCATTCCTTCGAACCTGAATACCCGGAAATGGTGATAGTCAGCATATAACACAACAAAACCCGGTATATATTATATCTTTACAGGGCTTAAATACCAATGCTGGACCGTCGTACATTTGAAAATACCTTTAGAGAACATCATGCCGCATGCCTGGCATTTGCGGTGCATTACACCGGCGACGTCCATGAGGCGGAAGAGGTAGTGCAGCAGGTGTTCCTGCGACTGTGGGAGAAACGCGAAACCATTGATGTTGCGGGCGCTATGAAGTCTTACCTGTTTGCCGCCATCCGGAATACGGCTATCAGTAACTGGCGGAAGGAAACAGTAAGGCAGGAAAAAGAGCAGGTGGCAGGCGGTCTGCGGGCCGCCGACGGGCAGGCACAATCTCCCGCCTGGGAGTTGGAGCGGATGTATCAGCAGGCGCTGGAAGTGCTGCCCGAGCGTTGCCGTGAAGTATTTATACTCAGCCGGCAGCAACAATTAAAATATGCCGAAATAGCGGAGGTGATGAACATTTCTGTGAAGACGGTGGAGAATCAAATGGGGAAGGCCTTGAAAATCATGCATAAAGAGCTGAAAGAGTACCTGCACGTGTTGTTGTTATGACCGGTCAGGTATGTTTGCCCCTTCGGGGGCCGGTTTGTTGTTTGCCCGGGGTTGTTTGTCCGGGTTGTTGTTGGCCGGTTGTTGTTGTTTGTCCGGGTTTGTTGTTGTTGGCCCGGGGGGGGGTGCCGGTTGTTTTGGCCCGGTTGTTTTTGGCCCGGGGTTAACACCCCGCGCTACAAACACGGGGACTCCTGACGGAGTCCATTGGCGTTATGTTTCCCGGTTTATTGTTGGCCGGTTTGTTGTTTGCCGGTTGTTTTTGGCCCGGGGTTGACACCCCGCGCTACAAACACGGGGACTCCTGACGGAGTCCATTGGCGTTATGTTTCCCGGTTTATTGTTGGCCGGTTGTTGTTTGCCGGTTTGTTGTTTGCCCGGGGGATGGAGCTGGTCCTGGCAAATGATCCCGTTATAATAGACCTGTTATGCCTCGTGGTGGGCTCCGGAACAGGGATAGATATGTTGTCCCCGGAATTGGCAGATGCCGTCAATTGCTTCTGCGCTGTTGTTAATGTGATTATCTTTTATAATTTTTACGAATATTTGCATCTCCGATAGGGGAAACCTGCTACAACCTGCGTCTGTTAACATGAGAAAGCCTCATTGTGCTTTTGCCTGCTTTCATCTGTTTTAAATACTACAAACTGTTCGATGACTAAACTGTATGCTGATGAGGCGTTATACGCCTTGCTATGTAAATATTTGCTGGGTGAGGCTGATAAGGCTGAACGCCAGTGGGTGGACGACTGGTTAAGAAGTGATCCTGAGCACCCCGGGCTGCTCTCAGCACTTGAAAAGTTGCTGCAGGACCAGCCCCATATCGTAGTGACGCCTGCTGATACGGAACGTGCCTGGCAATCCCTGAACGCCAGGATGGGGGGAAGGACGGTCAAATGGCGTAAATGGTGGATGGCAGCCGCTGTGATATTGTTCGCCGCCGGAACGGGCCTGTTATGGCTGACCACCCGCAGTGGCCGTACCCAACGGTTTACAGGGCCGGTGGTGGCGCAGCTGACAGATGGGACTACCGTTCAGCTGGAAGATAAGGCACAGCTCCTGGTACAGGCAGGGTTTGGCCGCAGGCAGCGGGAAGTGTCGCTGGAAGGAAAAGCCATATTTAATGTAACGCCGGATGCCGCTCACCCGTTTATAATAAAACTCGGGGAGAGAACGATCAAAGTATTAGGTACCCGTTTTATGGTAGATGTGGCAGCGGGTAAAAGAGGTGCATTGCGTATACATGTGGATACCGGGCAGATCATGGTAACAGACAGGAACAGTAAGGACAGCGTGGTACTATCTGCCGGTATGCTGCTGGAACAGCAGGGAGAAGAGGTGCCTTTTAGGATCGCCGCACATGTGGCAGATGCCTCCGCCAGGCAGCTGGTATTTTCCGATGTTCCCTTGTCCGAAGTATTGCAGACCATTGAAATGATCTATCATATGCATGTTACCGCAGATGCCGCCTTGCTGCAATTGCCTGTAACAGCTACTTTTACGGGAGAAACGGCAGAGAATGTACTGGCGTCTATTGCGTTTATGACCAATGCAGAGATAGAGAAAAAAGACACCGTCGTAATATTAAAGAAGCATGAAGAATAATTTTTACAACCTTAAGAAGAATGATGTCGCTGTTTGGTAGGATGTTATTGGGAACATTGCTGATCTGTATTCCTGTACTTGCATCCTCCGGGTGGGATTGGCGTACCAGGGTCAGTGTGGCAGTGAAGGACCAGCCGCTTGAAACCATATGTATTATCCTCGAGAAGCAATATGGCATCCATTTCTCTTACAGCAAAAATGTTGTTGACCTGTCTCCGCTGGTAACAGTGAACATACATAACAGGCCCCTGAAAAAAGCGCTGGAAGATATTTTTGAGCCCTTCGATATCCATTTCGCCCGTATCGGCGATCAGATCGTACTGACCTTTAAAAAGCATCCCACACAGACGATCAGTGGATATGTGCAGGATTATACCACCGGCGAAAAGCTGATCGGTGCAACCGTTTACTCCCCTGTACAACGTGTTGGGACCACCACCAACCAGTTTGGCTTTTTCAGTCTCACATTACCCCGGGATACGATTAGTTTACTAGTCTCCTACATCGGTTATAAACCGGGCAGGTTACCGGTAAGAAAATCCCAGACAGACCCCGTGATCGTACCGCTCCAATCCCAAAACAGCCTGCCCGAAGTGGTGATACTGACAGATACGCTCCGGCAACAACAGGAACAGGCGCCCCTGAGTAAATTAAACATGTCGCAGGCAGACATGAAAGCGATGCCACGCCTGCTGGGCGAGGCGGATATGATGCGGGCGATCGGGGCATTGCCCGGTGTGTCGGGTGGTTTGGAAGGTGGCGGCGGACTGAATGTAAGAGGCGGTAGCCCGGATCAGAACCTTGTGCTGCTGGATGGTACACCGATCTTCAGTGTCTCACATTTATTCGGGATATTCTCCGTGTTCAATCCTGATATTGTTAAGAGTGCAGACTTCTATAAAGGTGCATTTCCTGCCCGTTACGGCGGCCGTTTATCGTCTGTTGTAGATATTGCGTTGAAAGACGGCGATATGCAGCAGTATCATGGAGAGGCTGCTATCGGGCTGATTGCTGCGAAGGCCATGGTAGAAGGTCCTATAAAAAAAGGAAAGACTTCGTTTGTGGTGTCTGGCCGTCGCTCACATCTTGATGCGCTGCTGAATGACCTGAAGCTGAACGGTGAGGCTGAAGAACCGGATAACAAGGCATACGTGTATTTTTATGATGCTAATCTGAAAGTGAACCACATTTTTTCCGAAAAGGATCGTTTGTACCTGAGTGGCTATGTAGGGCAGGACATGCTGAAGGTAACATACCGGGAAGGCCGGAAAGGAGATACGGCCGGAACATCTACTTATTATGCTGATAGCCGTTCCAGGTTCGTTTGGGGTAACTACACCGGCACCCTGCGCTGGAACCATGTATTCAGTCCGAAGCTGTTTGCCAATATCACAAGCACTTATTCACAATACCATTTTTCTACTGAATATAATTATGATTATAATCCGTTAAATACAGCAGATACAAGTATTGCATACGGGAAATATTATTCCAGCATAACGGATATCGTTGGAAGGGCGGATTTTGAATACAGGCCAAAACCCAATCATACGATCAAGTTTGGCGCAGGTGCTATCACGCACATCTTTAATCCGGGGGTATCATTATTTGAAGACGCAGGCGGCGGACAGCCGGCACTGGATACCACTTACAACGATGGTGCTTCCACAGGACAGGAGATACTGTTATATGCAGAAGATGAATGGAAAGCATCACAGTCCCTCTGGATCAATGCGGGTGTACATGCTTCCAGCTTCCTGGTAGACGGTCGTTTTTATCATTCTGTACAGCCGAGATTGGGCGCGCGGTACCTGTTGCCGCACAAGTGGGTTGTTAAAGCCTCATATACGCATATGACCCAGTATCTGCATCTTTTGACCAACAGTACCATCAACTCGCCTACTGATCTATGGGTGCCGTCTACAGGGAAGGTGCAGCCGATGTTCTCCCGGCAGGGCTCTGTGGGAATAGCCAAAAGCAGCAGGCATCGCATGTATACCATGTCCCTGGAGTTATATTATAAAACGATGGACCATGTGATTGAATATAACGAACCGGTATCCCCGTTCAGTGGTGCAGGCACGCATTGGGATGAACTGGTGGCTATTGGTAAAGGGCGCAGTTATGGAGGTGAGATCATGCTGGAAAAGAAAAAAGGCACCACACGCGGATGGATCGGTTACACATTGGCCTGGTCAAACAGAACATTTCCGACTGTGAACGGAGGTAAGCCTTTCCCATATAAATATGACCGCCGGCATGATATTGAAGCAGTGCTGACACAACGCCTTGGCAAACGCTGGGAATTGTCTGCCACCTGGGAGTTTACGACCGGCTTACCATTGACTCTGCCAACGGCAAGCTTTGAAGGAATAGGAGATGCCTCTCCTTTTGATCCGCCGGGGAAAGATCCCATCATCGATCATATCGGCGACAGGAATAAATATCGTACTTCATCCATGCACCGGCTGGATATCAGCGCCACATACAGTAAAAAGAAAAAACTGTGGACAAAGAGCTGGACATTCAGCCTGTACAATGCTTATAATCAACGGAATCCATATTCTTACTATATGGTCACCGATACGGAGAAACAGGAACGTTACCTGGCAGAGGTCAGCATTTTGCCTATCCTGCCCAGCGTGACCTATGCAATTAAATTTTAAACGAAACGTATGCGTCGATTTTCTTTTTATGCAATGTTGCTGCTTATTGTGACGACAGCCTGTGAGAAAGAATCACGGATGCCCATTCCCTACGACGGGGACAAGGTGGTCCTGAACAGCCTGATACAACCAGACAGCTTCATTTATATACGCGTTACCAAAAGCAAGCCGGTGAAAGAGTATGGCAACCTGCGCTTCCCTGAGCTGCCGGGGGCAAATGTAGTCTTACGGGAAGACGGAATAACCCTGCCTGCGCCGGAGTGGCGGATGATCAACGGAAAAGGATATTATGTATCGCAAGGGGTAGCCGGGGCCGGGAAACAGTATACGGTGAGCGTAAGTTATACCGGTCTGGCCAGTGTAGAAGCTACAGATAGCACACCTGCAGCGGCAAACGTCAGAGATGCATCCGCACAGAGGACTTCCAACAGGATAAAGTTCTCTTTGAAAGATAATATCGCAGAAAAGAATTATTACAGGATCCGCGTATATAATGCAGATACGGTAAATGGACAGATCGTACCGTTGAAGCAGGACACCGTAAAGTTCCGGCTGGACCCCTCGTTCAACAATAACTTCATTGACATCATCGGTAATGCGTATTACAGTGAAGTATTGCTGACCGACGAGCGTATCAATGGAAAAGATGTCCTCTTTGTGTTACAGACAAGCAAAGAAATAACAGCTTCTCACATGATAGTGGAAGTTAGCGGTTTGACCAGAGGAGCCTATAAATACCTCGATGGAACATATTCGCAACGATTGGAGGATCGACTGGATTTCACAACAGATCCCGTGAACGTCTATTCCAATGTGAAGAACGGATATGGCATCTTAGGCGGGGTGAATGCCAGAAGGCTTTCATTCTCAGTACAGTAATAGTACAGTGGCTATTTTTCTATCTGGTACTTCAGTATAATATCGTTCAGTTTACACGACAGTTTCACACATTCCGAAATAATGGTGTTTTCAAGTTCTGTGTATCCGGCCGATTCAAGGTGATAGATCTGCGGGTAAACGGATGACATCAGTTCTCTGGCGGCTGATATAAGTCCATCCTGCAGATTCACAAGTTGCTGTTGTTCCTGCATCGCACTCTGATAGTATGGCGATAGTGGATTCAGTATTTCATCCCAATCCATGGGTTTAAAGTTTTTCCGGTGATAGGTAATGTATATTTAACAATAGCAGAAAGCATTTAGTTTAACCCCATCCTGAACTTCCCCCATGAAATATTGAAAGACGTAAATATTTCCTTTTGCGTAAAGATTGTCATAAAAATTTCCCGATCCGATTAGTTTGTTACATTTCTATGACATAGATTTGCATCACTCAATTACTCCGCCGCACCTGTCAGTCCATTTCTGATATATCCCTATATATCATTCTCGGCTGATAGCTACACTTTAAATTTTAATTACTGGTAAAACTGTACCGGACAACTGTGAAGTTCCGTAGTGGCCTTTCGTGCCAATACCTGACTTCCCGGTATCCTGTATGCGATAACTTATTTTAAAGTTCTTGCCTGAGCATGGCGGAGTAAAATGCTTACGGTAAGCGATGGTTGGCCCAAACCCCGGGTAGGGTCAACCATTCATTTCTTCTTTTCAACATTATTTATTGTCATTCTTACTTTAATCAGATTATGATGAATCATATAAGGATACGATCATTGATCGTGTCATTGGCTGTCTGCTTGCTGGCAGCGATGAATGTTAGCGCGCAACAGGGTATTAAGCGTATAGTGTCCCTGAACGGTGCTGTTACTGAGATTGTATGTGCACTTGGATTTGAGAACGCCCTGGTAGGTGTGGATGTAACCAGCACGTATCCTGCCAGTATGAAGCAGGTAGCGAAAGTGGGACATAACAGGAACATTTCTGCGGAGCCGGTACTGGCGTTGCAGCCTGACCTGATCCTGGCCACTGACAATTTTATTCAGCCGGCTGTGATCGAACAGTTTAAAAATGTGGGTGTAAGAACGGTATTGATGAAACAGGAATTCTCCGTAGCAGGAACAAAAAAACTGATCACAGAAGTAGCCGCTGCCCTGAAAGTGCCGGAGAAAGGCGCTGCATTGGTAAAACAGCTGGATAGGGAGCAGCAGGCGTTACAGATAAAACCACAGCCGAAAAAAGTATTATTCATTTATGCCCGCGGCGCCGGCACTATGATGGTGGCAGGCAAAGAAACTCCCCTCGACAAGATCATTGCGCTTGCCGGTGCACAGAACGCGGCTACCGGGTTCAATGATTTCAAGCCATTGACGCCTGAAGCATTGGTGACTGCCAATCCTGATGTGATCCTGATGTTTGATGACGGACTAAAAAGCATGGGCGGTGTGGATGGCCTGCTGAAAGTACAGGGCATTGCACAGACAACAGCAGGCAAACAAAAAAAGGTAATTGTCATGGATGGCCAGCTGCTGACAGGCTTCGGACCGCGTGTGATACAGGCTGTGCAGGAGCTGGCGGGGAAATTGAATTCGTAATGAATATAGCAAATATAAAACGTGTCAGCAGTATCAGCGTCCTGGGTGTGTTGCTCATCATTGTGATATTGCTGGCAACCGGTACAGGCGCGATGCATATCTCTCCGGTGCAGGTACTTGCCATCCTGCTGGATAAGGCAGGCTTTCACCTGCCTGTTACCTATGAAGAGAATATGCCCGGCGTATTGTGGATGATACGCCTGCCGAGGGTCATGCTGGGCGTACTGATAGGTGCAGGACTTGGCGTAGCTGGCGCCTCACTGCAGGGATTGTTCCGCAATCCGCTGGCAGATCCCGGGCTGATAGGTATCAGTTCCGGCGCTTCTATGGCGGCGGTGATAATGATCATTGTGCAAAGTGCATTACCTGTATTTGAGCAGGCGCCTGTATTGAATTTTTACGCGTTGAACCTGGCAGCATTTGCAGGAGCAGTTATTACGACCCTGTTTATTTTCCGTATTGCCCGCAGCGGCGGGCAAGCAGCTATTTCTACCATGCTGCTGGCCGGTATTGCGGTAAGGGCCTTATGCGAATCTGTTACCGGGCTGATGACCTACCTGGCCAACAACGAGCAACTACGCAGTATTACATTCTGGTCGCTCGGTAGCCTGGGAGGCGCCAGCTGGCAAACTGTAGCAGGCGTAGCACCCTTTATTATCATTCCACTGATCATGCTGCCCCGCCTGGCGCCTGCATTGAACCTGCTGGCATTAGGAGAAAGGGAGGCTATGCATAGCGGCGTGAGAGTACCCAGGCTGAAGTCGATGCTGGTCATCTTTGCAACGATGGCCGTAGCGGCAGGCGTAGCAGTAGCAGGCATTATCGGGTTTATAGGCCTGATCGTGCCACATATCGTACGTCAGTTCACCGGCCCTGACTACAGGATACTCATACCGGGCGCTGCACTCTCCGGCGCAGTATTACTGACGGTGGCAGACCTCTTATGCAGGACCATCGTAGCGCCTGCGGAATTGCCCGTGGGAATTATTACCGCTGTAATAGGCGCACCATTTTTCCTCTGGCTTATTATCAAAGAAAAAAGCACCATACCGGCATGATGTTGTGTGTAAAAGATGTTTCGCTTTCACTCGGTAAAATGAAGATCCTGGAAGGCATTCACCTGCAGGCCGCTGCCGGTGAGCTGTGTGTGATCATGGGCGCCAATGGCGCCGGAAAATCCACCTTGCTGAAAGTCATAGCTGGTGAATACATACAGTACCAGGGAAGTGTACTGATAGGAGGGCAGGAACTAAAGACATTGCCGGTGGCAATGCAGGCCCGCACAAGGGCGGTGTTGTCACAGCAACTGACGTTAAATCAGCCATTCACTGTGGCAGAAGTTGTAAGTATGGGCCGTTATATCTATAATACCCATCTTTCTGCTGCAGACAAAGAGATCATTAACTATGCCTTAAAAGTAATGCAGGTACAGCACCTGCGTGACAGAACATATCCGACATTATCGGGAGGGCAGCAGCAACGTGTACAGATGGCGCGTGTACTGGCCCAGTTGCTGGAAGCGCCCGATCTGCAGGCTACAGATTACAGGGGCAGAAAAATGCTGCTGCTTGATGAACCGGTAACGGGCATGGACATACAACACCAGCAATTGTCATTGCAACTGGCCTCCACGCTGGCTGCCAGTGGTGTACTGGTAGTAGCTGTACTGCACGATTTTCAGCTGGCCGCCGCTTATGCCCGTACACTGCTGATGCTGAAAGATGGCCGTGTATATGCACAGGGAACTGTGGAAGAGATCTTTACACCGGCGCATATCAAAAACTGTTTCGGTGTGGATGTCGCCGTACTGGAACATCCTCACTGTCTTTATCCGCTGGTGGTTACCGCCGCTGCCAGTGGTTTATTTCAATTACCTGCCGCAAAGGCATTAAATGTATTATAAAACATGAACGCAACTTTGACAACGTTAAAAGAACAATGGCTGGCTTTTCGTGAACAACATCCTAAAACAAGGATCCGTGACGCTGCCAGCCAGTTACAGGTAAGTGAAGGCGAGCTGGTAGCTGCCTGCACCGGTGGTACCGTAAAACATCTGAAGAATGATTTTCCTGCACTCATACAGGCCATGCCTGCACTGGGGAAGGTAATGGTGCTGACACGCAACGAACACTGTGTGATAGAACGCAAAGGTGTTTTTGAAATAGTGAACACTGAGAATAAACATGTGGGTACCGTGCTGGGAAAAGATATAGACCTGCGTATGTTCTTCTCGCGCTGGAAATACGGATTTGCTGTAGAAACAGACGATAGCACAGGCTTCAAAAGATCTATCCAGATATTTGACGCACAAGGCACCGCCATCATGAAGATCTATGCTGTAGAACAAACCAATCTGACTGCCTGGGATGCGCTGGTAGCAGATTTCACTGCCGAAGAACAACCCCTTGCTATTACCGTTGCGGCTCCGCCTCCTGCTCCTGTATATAATGATAAAGATGCTGATGCGGAAGCATTCCTTCAGGGATGGGCTGCGTTACAGGATACGCATGATTTCTTCCCGCTGTTGATGAAACATAAACTCTCCCGGGTTCGTGCGCTTGAACTCGCAGCGGGCAAATTCGCGCGCCGTACTGATAATGATTGTGTAAAGACGTTGTTGGAGAAAGCCGCTGCCAGCGGACTGGAGATCATGGTATTTGTAGGTAATCCGGGTAACATTGAAATACATACAGGCCCTGTACAGAAGATCGTGGCTATTCCCAGCTGGATCAATGTAATGGATGAAGATTTCAACCTTCACCTCAGAACAGATGCGATCGCACAAAGCTGGGTGGTAGAAAAACCTTCTGTTGATGGGATTGTTACCTCAGTAGAAGTGTTTGATGCAGCAGGAGAAATGATCGCACAGTTCTTTGGCAAGCGTAAACCAGGTAATCCCGAACTACAGGAATGGCGTGCGCTGGCTGCTGCGTTGTAACAGGTGTTGAACAAATAATAATGTCGCATAACGCTCCTGCAGGAGCACCGTCTTTATGTCCCCGGGGCTGTGGCCCGGGGACATAATGTGTATACCCGGACAAACATTCATCACGTCACGCAACGCTCTGTTAGGAGCGCCGTGTTTATATCTCCGGGCATAGCACAGGAACATAATATATATCAAGACAAACCTCCATCAATTTCGCACAACGCTCCGTTAGGAGGGTTGTGTTTATAGCCCCGGGCATAGCGCGGGAACATAATATATATCAAGACAAACCTCCGTCAATTTCACGCAACGCTCCGTTAGGAGCGCCATGTTTATAGCCCCGGGCGTAGCGCGGGAACATAATATATATCAAGACAAACCTCCATCAATTTCGCACAACGCTCCGTTAGGAGCGCCGTGTTTGTAGCCCCTGGGCAATGCCCGGGGTACATGATACGCGGATTTTGCATATTAATCCCTGATTTCATTCCGATATTTTCCCTAATAGACAAATCGTTTTCCTCATTTGAGCATCCTTCCTTAATACTACTCGCTATTTTTGAATTGCGTAAAGAGTGATTGAAATATCATGCTGCGAACATCCATTGTTTGTCAGCACCCAAAAAATATTTGCTATCCTACAAAACCTTCTGTGAAGTAATGCTCAATGCCCGTCAGCACTACGGACTGCAGACCCAGGCAGAACAGGTATTTCCGGCACAGCACTCCGGAAGGAGTGCTGTGATTCTAAAGAACCCTTAAACAAAAAAATATGTGCGATATCAGAACATTGTGCAGGAAAAACCAGGCCCACATCAGCCATTGTGCAAATTGTCAGACAGTCTATATCTGGCACAATAACCTGGTCCTGAACTTCACACCACAGGAATTTCAGCTATTCTATGAATCATTGGAGCACCAGCAGTTTCACGATTGCTCAATGACGTTTCCCGACGGAGAAGAGCGTGTAGTAGTGCACTCTCCATACCGGGACATCAGTTTTACTTTTACCAAACAGGAATGGCGGGATATGAAAGAAGCCATGAGTGAAGCCATATTACTCCAACAGGTATATGAACTGATCAGGTAGATTTTCCTTTTCGCGTAAATCATTTTCCTGAATAGATAAACTTATTTACCCGTTACATGCTTTCTTTGCATGTATTATTACTCCGCCAATATTATACAATAGCTACAAACTCCGCTGTAGTTCGTGTAATACAATAACATATTTATTTAAAACTGTTAATGCATCCGCATGGGTCGCCGTATTGTCTTATACCAATATCGCGACAGGGGATCTTTTGTTCTAACAACTCTAAGGGGTTAATGCTACTATACTTTATGAGGTCACATCTTACTGTGCTGGGACTTTCTATTGCATTGTGTAACGGCGCATGGGCGCAGTCTGCCGCACCGGCTACCGTTATATCTGATTCAGTACGTTTGCGTGACGTAGTGGTAACAGGGCAATATACTCCGCAGTCATTAAAACAATCGGTTTACCAGGTAAGAACCATTTCGGGTGAGTATATAAAATTGCGCGGCGCCACGAATGTGCTGGGCGTGTTGGATAATGAACTGGGCGTGCGCTTCTCCAACGATGCTACACTGGGAGAAACTGATGTGGAGCTCATGGGCATGTCTGGCACAAATGTAAAGATTTTGCTGGATGGTGTGCCATTGGCTGACAGGGGCAGCACCCGGCAAAGTCTGACACAGATAGATATTAATACAATAGAAAGGATTGAAATAGTAGAAGGGCCCATGTCTGTTGCATATGGTACTGATGCACTGGCGGGCGTTATCAATATTATCACTAAGAAATATCGTGGTGGTAAGCAGTTGTCTGTAACAGCCAGGGTACAGGAAGAGACTGTGGGGAAAGAGTATGCAGCCTTTAGTGGTAAAGGTGTGCATAATGAAAACCTGGGCCTCCAGTGGGGGCATAATGGTTTCTTTGCCGGAGGAGGTATCACCCGCAATGATTTTGGCGGATGGAGTGATACGCTCACAGGCCGGAAGAAGGCCTGGAAACCAAAGGATCAGCTGATGGCCAATGGCTCATTTGGCTACACTAATGATCATCTGAAAATATGGTACAGGCTCGATTACCTGGATGAAGATATCATCAGCAGAGGCGATATCAATTTTGACAATGGCAAGGCTACAGACCAGCATTACCTGACAGACCGCTATACGCACCAGGCACAGGCAATGTGGCAGGTGAATAAAGACCTGAGCGTGAATGGTGCTGCTTCATACCAGCAATACAAAAGAGTGACACGTACTACTATCAAAGATTTTACCAATAACACGGAAATGCTGTCGGCCAATGCAGGAGCACAGGACGTTTCCAAATTCAATACGATCTTCTTCAGGGGAACTGCACAGTATACATTATCGCCGGTATGGTCTTTTCAGCCAGGCATTGAATACCGCAGGGACGGCTCCTCCGGTGAGCGGATATCGGGCACACCGGAGATCAGTGATTATTCCCTCTTCCTGTCTGCAGAGATCAAACCAATACGCTGGCTGAATGTACGTCCGGGTGTACGGTTAAGCAGGAACTCCGTTTATGATGCGCCACCCCTGATCCCTTCTGTTAACACTAAGCTGGCACTGCGCAGTAACCTGGACCTGCGTTTGTCTTATGCCCGTGGCTTCAGGGCGCCGGCATTGAGGGAACTATATTTCTATTTCTTTGATGCCAGTCATTCTATAAAAGGGAACAGGGACCTGAAAGCGGAATATTCCAACAGTTTCACCGGGTCTCTGAGCTGGCAGGCTATTCAGAAAGGGCCAGTGCGCCTGAATGCAACGGCAACCGGGTTTTACAACGACTTCCACGACAGGATAGATCTTGCAACGATCAATAGTACTGATACCTCTACCTATGTAAACATCAGCAGGTTTAAAACCACCGGAGCCACGCTGAGCGGAGTGCTGAACTGGAAAGAACTGCAGGTGAACGCAGGCATCGCTTACATAGGTCGGTATAACCAGTTTGCCGATGATGATACGTACAATAAGAGCTATCCGAGTCCTGAGTTTACCTGGACACCGGAAGTGAATGCGAACATTACATATCATTTCAGGAAGACAGAGACAGCATTGAATCTCTCTTATAAGTTCAATGGAGAACGCCCGGCGTATGAAGAGGTGACAACTGCCAATGCACCTGCCTTCATACATGAAGTGAGAACGGAGGCTTTTCACCAGGCGGATTTTACAGTAAGCAAGGGTATTACGAAGTATGTGACTATAAATGCAGGTGTAAGAAACCTGTTTGACAATACGAATATCAGCAATTCTACTTTGACCAGCGGGCAGGCACATACTGCAGGAGGTGTTTTGCCGATGTGGTATGGGCGCTCCTACTTCGCCGGATTAAGCTTCAACTGGAACAGCAGAAAATAATTATTGATTAATAAATACAATGCAAAAACAAAAGATGGCTATGAAATTAAGCAGACTTTTTCTCGTACTTGCTATAGGAACAGGATTATTCAGTGCATGTAGTAAAGACGAGGATACCACCGTGGTGATACCTCCTTCAGACGGCTCGCAGCTGACCCTGAACGGTGGCGGTGGTACTGGTTCCCCTAATACCGTTTACGTAGATTTCAGTTCAGACTCTACTGCTACAAGAGCACGCGCCAGCTGGTCGCTCGGTTTTTATAGCGGGTCCTCATACCGTGTCGTACTCAATAGCTTTACTTCCATGAGCGCTGTGGCATTGAGCAAGACCGATATCAATACTGTGAACATTAGCGATACCGCAGGTATAAGCCTGGCTATTGGTCAGGGTGCAGGTACACTAAGCATGATCGACGATGTATATGGCGACCTCACCAAAACTGTGATCGCAGAAGTATCTGCTACTGCCTCCGCCAATCATGTCTACCTGGTGAAACCGGAAAATGCTTCCGCCGCAGATCCTGCTACCTGGTATAAGATCCTTGTTACACGCAATGGAGATGGCTATACCCTGCAGTATGCAAAGCTGAAAGAAACCACTATCAAAACGGCCAATATCGCCAAGGATAATAACTACAACTTTACCTTCTTCTCCCTGGATAATGGTGCTACTGTAAATGTGGAACCTAAGAAAACACAATGGGATATCGCCTGGTCTTACGCTGCCTATTACACAGCTACCATCCCGTATTTCTTTTCTGACTTTGTAGTGATCAACCAATATGTTGGTGTGACTGCGGCAAAGGTGGACAGCAATACCGTAAGCTATAACAATTTCAAAGCAGACCATATCGCTGCGCAAACCTTCGTGTCTACCCGCGATGCCATCGGCGGCAGCTGGAGAGCTACGACAGGTAACGGCATCTACAAGAACTTTTATTACATCGTAAAGGATGCCAATGGCAATTATTACAAGCTGAAATTCGTCAGCATGGGCCTGAATGATGGTGGTACCAGAGGATACCCTGTTATTGAGTACAAACTGGTGAAATCGGCCAGCTAGAAGAGACTTTTATTCGTACCAGCATTTTAACCAATGTATACCGGAAAGGAACTGTGCATCACTATCATACTATTGTGTACCGGCGCTTATAAGGCATCGGCACAGACTGATACTGCCACCAGGGCGAAAGCCCTGCGTGGGGTGGAGGTGAGGGCCGTTCGCCTGGAAACGCTTACCAGTAAAGCGGCTATGCCGGTAACGGTCATCAGCAGGAAAACACTGGACATGATGGGTAGTCGCAGACTGGATGAAGTAATGCGGGAACAGACCGGTGTGAACATCGTCAATGATATTGCCGCCGGTTCACGCGCTATCGGGATGCAGATGCAGGGCTTCAGTTCCGATTACATCCTGATCCTGATAGACGGGCAGCCGATGATTGGAAGAAATGCGGGGAACTTTGACCTGTCACGTATCACCGTGTCAGACATAGAACGGATAGAGATCGTAAAGGGCGCCTCTTCCAGTTTGTTTGGAAGTGAGGCCCTGGGAGGAGTGGTGAACATCATCACCCGTCAGAAGATCTCGTCACCGCAGGCACAGGCTATTGTGCGCTACGGTTCTCAAAATACGCAGGATGCCACAGTGGAAGGAGAGATGCCTTTTGCCAGAGAGAAGGCCTCCCTTTCATTGTCCGGCAACTATTATCATACGGATGGATACAATGTGAACAGCTATTTGCGCAGGGGGGCTACTGCTCCGCCTTACGACAGCTATAGTTTGCAATCACGTTTACGTTATCGCCTCAGTAGTAGTCAGCAGTTGTTCATCTCCGGCAGATGGGCTTTGCGTAACTCACTGAATGAATCGGTGTATGGCACAGGACAAACGGAAAACAGTACAAAAGATGTATTGAGCGAAAGTGATGTGAATGCGTCTCTTGTATTACAGTCTGCCTTTAACAATAAGTTCCGGCTGAACAGCCAGTACTACCTTACCCGTTACAGTTCCCGCCAGGACGTAAGCACCGGCAAACAGGCAGTACTGAAGGAAAATGAATTTACACAATATTTCCACCGCTTTGAGGAGCAGGTCTTATATATTCCTGCGGATAAATTGTCCTTTACCGGAGGTGCGGGCATCAATCTCGAAAGTATGGACGATACCGAACTGCATGGCGGCAATGATATGCGTAGTGAATATGCTTATCTGCAGGGCGACTGGAAGATATGCAGTAAACTGACCACGCGTGCCGGCCTGCGTTATGATCACCATAATTACTATGGGGGCAGGTTGAATCCCAGTGTAGGTGTTAGCTATAGTTTAAGCGACAAGATCATATTTAAGGCAGCCGTAGGGACAGGTTACAAGACGCCTGATTTTAAAAAACGCTACCAGGTATTCACCAATCCACAGGCGGGGTATACTGTACTGGGGGTCGAGGAGGTGGCTGCTACCCTGGCAGATATGCAGACGGCAGGACTGATCAGCGAAATACGGCCTGTGGCAAGGAATATCAGCGCTGCGCTCAAACCGGAAACATCTGTGTCTTGTAACGCCGGTATCAGTGTACAGCCACATGCTGCTGTAAAGCTGGACCTGAATGTTTTCTATAACAACCTGCACAATTTTATTAATACCGTTCAGGTAGCAACAAGAACTAATTATCAGCCTGTTTATTCCTATATCAATCTTGACCGGTCTTACACTTCGGGTGTAGAAACTGGTGTATCTGTCAGTCCTGTAAAAGGACTGGACATCTCCGCAGGTTACCAGCTGCTGTACGCAAAAGACAGGGGAATAATGGATTCCATCCGGGCGGGTGGGTACCCTTACAATAAGGTAAGGAACAGTCATACAGGTGAAACACGTAACGCGAAAGTGAGTGATTACATCGGCCTTGAAAACAGGTCCAGGCACATGGCCAACCTGCGGGTGTTTTATGAGTATGCACCCTGGGGTATCAACGCCAGCTTCCGCCTTACCTGCAGGAGTAAAGCCGGGTATGATGATGCGAACAACAACCGTTTCCTGGACAGGTACGATACATTCATAGCAGGGTATGCTATGCTATATGCATCGCTCGAAAAGAAATTTTGCAAAGATCATTTATCCGTGCAGTTAACAGCGGATAACCTGATGAATTATACGGATATGCTGATGCCGGGACAACCAGGACGGATATTGATGGCCGGACTGAAATGGCGGATGTTTAAATAAATAATACCATGCGACATACAATCCATATTTGTCTGTTAACGACAGCACTGTTAACCATTGCGTCCTGTAAGAAGGACGGGAATAAGGACACAAAGACCAACTATGAAGATGGCGTCAGTACAGTGATCTACGACCTGGCCGGCGATACGGAAGCTTCCGTTGCCGATGGGGTGGAAGGAAAGGAACGCCGTCCGTTCAAGCCATTTTATTTCAAGCTGAAGAGTAAGTTACAATCCTGGGACAGCTCTGCCAGCAACAGGCGGAGCGCCAGTTGGGACATTGCCTTTACAGATGTGTACAATGCGCTGGTCTATGTAAATGACGGCAACAATCCCAATGGCCCCGGGTATGGTGGTCCGGGGAAAGGATTAATAATAGCCGTGGATTCACCTTATTCAAAGGTGACCGAAGCGCCCTCCCTGGAGGAAATGAAAGCGCATAACCTGAAATTCACAGGATGGGATGGCTATCCGCAGGTGTATAATACAGGCTGGTACTTTTACTCATTGACCACGCATCTGGCAATACCCATTAAGAACCGGACCTTCGTCATCATGACAGCTGAAGGCAAATATGCTAAACTGGAACTGATCAATGTATACCAGGGTAACCCGCCGGCAGTGACGGACCTGTACTGGCCGGCGCCTTACTTCACCTTCCGCTATTATGTGCAGGAAGATGGAAGCCGTAACCTGAGAACACCCTGAGAGTAATTACCTGATTAAGCACAATAATTTCTATGCAAAAGACCAATCTCTTATGCGTGGCCATGGCCATGTTTGCCATCGCCTGCTCTAAAAGTGATACTGATACCCCGGATGTCAATCCCCCGGTTGATACAGCTACCGTGGATGTGAAGACCGGCGTGTACACCCTGGCGGATCTTGCTGCTGATACGAACGCCACTTCCGGCGCTGCCGCGCGGGCATTTTACTACAGCCTGGAAGACCAGAAGACCATTCCCGCATCGCAGGTACAGACGGCCAACTGGGATATCGCCTTTACCGGCACCTACAACAGTACTATTCTTATCAACAACGGGAAGGCAAAGTATTCACCCGGTTACGGCGGACCAGGCGCAGGGGGCATTTACCTGGTGAAAGATGCTGCCATTGATGCGGAATATTATGTTGGTCCGCAGAAAGCGCTAAAGACCGTTCCTGCCCGTCGCCTGTTCGACAGTGCTTTCGCACACGTGAAAACAGTACCTGTCAGTGACGATCAGTTGCTCACCAACGATGGTATAGGGCTGGATTATTTCGGTCCCAGCACAGATGGATGGGCTTTTTATGATTTTTATGGCTTGCAGTTCCCCGACGCCAACCCGGATAGTGTAGCACATATCTGCTATAGTATGCCACGTACGCTGATCATCAAAACGGCAAAGGGGCACTACGCCAAGATGGTGATCTACAGTATTTATAAGGGCGCGCCGGAATTGCCCACCCGCGCGCATAAACCAGGCTTTGTGACTTTTAAATACGCTATTCAGAAAGATGGCAGTAAACAACTGGACCTGAAATAATCATGCTCAATTATATACCCGCAATGAAGATCAAATACCTGCTACTGCTGGTCTTACCAGCAATACTGCTGACGGCCGCCTGTAAGAAAACGGAAACAATTGAGGTGCCGGCACAGGCCTCCAACAGGATACTTTCCTACAAGATCACCAATGTGCCGGAAGAACCTGTTTATGGAGCTGTGAATGACGGGAAAAGAACGATCACGGTTATTCTTCCCTATTACTATTATCTGACCACTATACAGCCTGAAATCACTGTTTCTGAAGGGGCAACAGTAAGTCCTGCCAGCGGTGTGCTCATAGACAGTATTACGAAGAAACTGACGGAAGGCGCCAACATTGAATATGTAGTGACAGGGAAGGACGGGAGCAAGGCACGTTACAAACTACTGCTCAGTACCCAGCAGCCGGATATCACACTGGAGGAACTCTCGCCCGACCCTGCCAATCCAACAATACTGTACCACAGCAAGCCGGCTACTTTTGAATTTAACTTCTTTGAGATCAGGGGTAAGAACTTTATTCCGCAGCAGGAGCTGCTGGGCATTTTCTCTACCATCAGTTATCTGAATGAGCAGGGACAGGTGGTATATACTGCGGTGAACGGCGATAATTATACAATGAGGATAGGCGCCACTGTGCCGTCTGCAGAGCAGGTGCCGGCAGGATTGTACCGGATCAGGGTCACCTCATATACCCGTTCGGCCACCATGAAAAACCCGGTAAGGATTCAATCGCTCTGAGCGATCTTTTAAGCGCTAAAAACAACGCATACATGAAACTTCTCAATATATCTATCATGCAGGCTACAGCCGTGGCTTTACTGTTATGGCTGGCCATAGGCGCCTGTAGTAAGGAAACAGTGCAGGCGCCTTATCCTTATAATGAACTGAAGACCTTCGAGGTGGTGGCAGGACCAGGAGACACGATCCCTGCCGCTATCAGTAATGGCAACATTATACTGTACTGGCCATTTGATCATCCGCTGCCGGATGCTATTGCGCCACTGGTCACTATTTCTGAGCATGCAACGGTATCGCCGGCATCGGGAGCGCGGGTGTCGCTGAAAGACAGTGTATCTTATGTGGTGACAGCAGAGACAGGAGCTAAAGCTACTTATAAGCTCCGTGTAGTGGTCAATCAGCCCGACCTGCTGATCAATGACGCAACGGATGTAGTGGGCAGACTGGAGGCCACCACAGATATCACCGGTATTACCTACGTGATACCTGATACGGCTTTCACTGCTGTGTACCTGGTATCGGGAGCAGGTGCGGAGACAAAGTGTGTGATCAATAGTTTTACGGAACTGGGCGCTAATGAGTATGCTGTCAATATAGCCACACCGGCAGTGGATACCGGCAGTTATAAGCTGAAGATCGTTTCAGGTACAGAAACGCTTACCAGTGAGCGGGATTATGTGAAGATCATTTATCCTTTCCCGACAGTTAACAGCGTAACAACGGCCTTTACACTTAAACGAGGCGAGACCTTTACACTCAGCGGCGCCAACATGAGGGGAATGGTGGCAGGAAGGGCCAGGCTGACCGGTGGCCAGACCTATTACAACCTGGAGCTGGCAGCCTTTGATCTGAGTAGTGTGACCTATCGTATACCTGCTCATTTTCCGGTGGGGAACTATAATCTTTTACATGCCGCGTTCCGGAACTATCTGGGCGCAACAGTATACCTGCGTGCAGGAACAATTAACCCGGTTCTGATCATTACAGAATAAATAAAGTTTTGTTTACGGCGGCTGCCGTCCTGGAAATGAAGAGAGCCAGACACTGGAACTGTCTGGCTCCCGGAAGATACGGGAACAAATATCTTATCCTTAACATTTTAAAACTCTAAAAATGAAAATCTTAGACACTGCTCCCAAATCAGCAGTCAAAACTACAAAAAATATTTCTCGTTCACTGTTTGCAATGGCGCTGGTATCAGCAGCTATATTCTCTTCCTGCCAGAAGGAAGGTGAACAGGCAGCGCCTGTACTGGCAGGTGCTGATCATACTATTGCTGCTACTAATCCGGGTACGGGCCAGACGGCATCGTTCACCTGCGATAGTACTTATGGTACTGTAACGCTGGATGCCAGCGGTGTGTATAACGTGGCCAACTTCTTCCAGGGGGTACAGGGTACAACCGGCAACCCTCCGCATGTTGCGCATTCTACTTATTATTACAGCCTTGCTGACAATGATGGCGGCTGTGATGGATATGACCTGATCTTCAATGGTACCGCCAATGCTGATATCAGGGTGCCATCCGGTTATACTTTACAATATACCGCTTCAACTTCATTTGCCAATGTCACTGCCAGCACCGTAGGTACCACTGTAACCGTATTCGGCTACAACCGTATACTGACTGGCCCTCCAAGCGGCAATACAACTATCAACACTGCTCATCCGGGATGGTATAACTATGATGTGGTGAATCACATCGTATATCCTGTTGCTGAATGGGGCGTGGAAGTAACCCTGATCGTAACAACCGACGCAGGTGTGAAATACAAGGTGCAGTTACAGGACGTATATTCCAACGGTACGCCAAACAACACTGTACAGGCTAATAACTATCCTTTCTTCAAATTCCGTTACAAGAGACTGAACTAGTCTTTACACAGGGTAGCCGCCTTACAAAACGAAAGGGTGCATCATAGAAATGACGCACCCTTTTTATTATTTACATGCATATAGTAGCCACGCTTATACGGCTACAGATTTTACTGTTTTGATGATCCGCGCAGCCACTTTATATGGATCTGCTGCAGAATTTGGACGTCTGTCTTCCAGGTAACCTTTCCAGCCTCTTTCTACAGTAGCTACAGGTATACGGATAGATGCGCCACGGTCGGAAACGCCATAGCTGAAGTCGTGAATAGACGCAGTTTCGTGCAGGCCGGTCAGACGTAAATGGTTGTCTGCACCGTATACATCGATATGTTCTTTTACTACAGGTCTGAATGCTTCACACACTTTATCGTAAACAGCTTTGTTACCAGCTGTTCTCAGCAGGGTGTTAGAGAAGTTAGCATGCATACCGGAACCATTCCAGTCGAGCGTACCTAATGGTTTACAATGCCAGTTGATGGAAACACCATATTTCTCACCAATTCTTTCCAGCAAATAACGGGCGATCCAGATCTGATCACCAGCTTCTTTCGCACCTTTAGCGAAGATCTGGAATTCCCACTGGCCGGCCGCTACTTCCGCATTGATACCTTCTACGTTCAGTCCTGCTTCCAGGCATACGTCCAGGTGCTCTTCAACGATCTCACGTCCGAAAGCGTTGTTGGTACCAACAGAGCAGTAGTACTGGCCCTGCGGATTAGGATAACCGCCATCAGGGAAGCCCAGTGGCTTGTTGCTGGCAGGATTCCACAGGAAATACTCCTGTTCGAAACCGAACCAGAAGTCGTTATCGTCGTCTTCAATGGTAGCGCGCCCATTGGAAGGATGTGGTTTACCGGAAGCATCCAGTACTTCACACATTACCAGGTAAGCATCTTTTCTCTGCGGATCTTTAACGAAGAAAACAGGTTTTAAGAGGCAGTCAGATGAACCGCCCGGAGCCTGCCGGGTAGAGGAACCGTCGAAGCTCCACATCGGGAGATCTTCCAGTTTACCACTAAAGCTCTTTTCGATTTTGGTCTTACTTCTAAGGCTTTGGGTGGGCTGATAGCCATCCAGCCAGATGTACTCAAATTTGATCATTGATTAGCTGATATTTAAGGATTATGTTCACTTATGACAATTGCCTGGCCGGGATTGTAGACAACAACCCCAGTTTTATTTTTGTATCCCGTTTCCCTTAATGTGGTGTATAAAAGCTGGCAAATTTTCGAAGTGCAAAGAAAGTTATAAATGTTGTGTTTGTCAATCCCCGGAATAAGAATTAGCGATCACCAAAAGTGGGGATATTAAGCCTGTGGTAAACAATGTTTTATGTTCCCGGAGACTTTGCGTTAATGTTTTTTTGTCTACGATCTGATCTTTTTTGATGCTTTATGCCCGCGCCTGTACGCCGGAGAAGCAGTCCGGAACCTGTTATACGGGAGGAGACGGCTGGTATTGGATCAGTAATGTTTTATTTACTGATTATCAGTGGTTAATTTTTATTTATAATTACGAGGGCCCTGAATGTCAATGGAGTCTGCGTTTTTTTGTAATTTCATGGGATTGTACTATTCTACGGTCAACTTAAAACCTTCCAGGTGAAAAAGAAATATTCCCTAGTCCAACTCTTGTTTTTATCCTTGTTATGGTTTGCCTGCAAAAAAGATAAACAGCCAGACCCACCGACCCCGCCTGCTGAAGGAACCCGGGAGCAGTTGACAACGGATTCACTCTACCTTTATGCTAAACAGATCTATCTCTGGTATGATGCAATACCGGCTATAGACGTATTTAAACCACGGCAATATGCCACGGGAGGGAATGTATTGTCCAATTATCAGCGGGAACTTTACGCCATTACACAATTCAAGACCAATCCGCAAACCGGTGAAGCCTATGAATATTCAGGCGTGCCCGGTCACCCGAAATATTCCTTCATAACAGAAGAAAGCCTTACGGGTGGCAGGATGGGAACTATTGACCTGAATGATAAAGGGGACGATCTTGGCCTGGGGCTTTCAGCTTCCGGCAGTGAAGTACGTATCCGTATCGTATACCCGGCATCTCCGGCTGCCGGCGCTGGTCTGACCCGGGGAATGAAGGTAGTGGCAATCAATGGCACACCGGTCAATTCATCGTCCGGGCCTTTCATAGAGGCCGCACTGGATAAGTCTACCGTAACCATGACGGTGGAAAAGACGCCTGGCGTGCCTGAAATAGTAAACCTGACGAAGCGTCAATATACATCCTCGGCGGTATTAAAAACTTCTATACTCGATGCCGGCACGCAGAAAGTCGGTTACATCGCTTATGGCCGCTTCTCGGCCTATAGCGTAACCAAGGCCGCTATAGACCAGGCCTTTGCAAAATTTGTAACAGCAGGGGTGACCTCACTGATCGTGGACCTGCGTTATAACGGTGGAGGTTATACCGAATCGGCCCAGTATCTCGCCAACCAGATCGCGCCTAATTCACTGGATGGTAAAGTGATGTATGTTGAATACTTCAACGACCTGCTGCAGAAAGGACAGGCGCCTATCCTGAAAGAGCAGCTTTACCGCAACAGTGCAGGCGAACCCGTGATGTGGAATGGACACTGGGCTACTTATGCCGACCTGGATTATACCGTTGCCGGCAACACGTTTAAGTTCACCAGCGACGGTTCGCTTAACTCACTGAAACAGGTCGTGTTCATCGTGAGTGGTAACACTGCATCTGCCAGTGAGCTGGTTATCAATAGCCTGAAGCCTTATATGCCGGTAAAACTGGTAGGGGCAAGGACCTATGGAAAGCCTGTAGGCTTCTTCGGTATTAAGATCGACAAGTACACCGTGTACTTATCCAATTTTTATATGCAGAATGCAAACGGAGATGGTAATTATTTCCATGGAATGGATGTGGATATACCTGCGGAAGATGATGTCAGGAACGATTTCGGCGTGCCGGGCGAGACCTGCGTGATGTCAGCGCTGAATTATATAGAAGGTCATCCGGCCGGAAGGGTTAGACCGGCAGAACCGGTGGTACACATGGGACCGGTATCCTTCAACGGTATGATAGAGACGAGGTTAAAACTGCGCTGATATTTCCCTATATCGTAATGTTTTTTCCCGATCCGATCAGCCATATAGTACACTGCTGCCTTAACTTTGCAACAGCTTCCTATTTAAAAGTGCTGTTTGTTACACCCAGATCCGACTTTCAGTCAAGCATATAAGTTTCTTAAAATTATAAGTCCTCGGTGGTCCCATTATCGCAGATAGTGGGACCTCAGGCACAATTCCCATTTCTATTGACATTATTGCAAGTTTATTTAAGTAATTTTAGCCGTTAAATCTAAAATTGGATGATCAAAAAGGTGCTACGTAACAGGAAATGTATACTTGTGGCAGATGATGACGCAGACGACAGGGAGCTTATTAAGGTGGCATTTGAAGAAAGTGGCGCTGATGCAGAATTGCTTTTTGTGGAGAATGGAGAAGAATTAATGTTTTATCTGAACAGGCAGGGAAGATATGCAGACGAAGAAAAATATCCTTTCCCCAGTATCATATTGCTTGATCTGAATATGCCACGTAAGGACGGACGTGAGGCTTTACGTGAGATAAAAGAACATGCCAACCTGAAATCGTTACCCATTATTATCCTGACCACTTCTACCGAAGCAAAAGATATCTCAAAATGTTATGAGCTTGGCGTAAACAGTTATACCATAAAACCGGCTAATTTTTCTGACCTGGTGGCATTTGCTCATATGCTGCACACTTACTGGTTTACCGTCGTACAACTACCGTAGAAATCTTTCCACACGGCCCTGACATTTATTCAGCGTACTTTTAACTACTCTTAACAACTTATAACCATATTGTATAATGATCGAATTGTTAAGGGAGCGTACGGATAAACAGCATCAGGAGCTGGAGCGTGTACTGATCCCCATTATAAGGAAGGCGAATACACCTGAAAAATATATCAGGTTATTAGCGCTGTTGTATGGATACTATTATCCATTGGAACAGCATATCGCTGCCCATATGGATATTTCTTTTCCGGGAGGATTTGAACGAAGGAGGAAGGCCCCCTTCCTGCTGGATGATATAGCCGCCATCAGTGGTGTGCCGGCGGGCATACCTCCCTTCTGTACAGATCTTCCTGAGATCGCAGATCATGCGCAGGCGCTGGGCGCGATGTATGTGCTGGAAGACCTTACATTGGATGGGCAGTTGTTCAGCCATATCCTGCTGCGTAACCTGCAGGCGCCTGAGCTGCCGAAGGCCATGACCTTTTTCCAGGGCTACGGCAGTGATACGCAGTCTTACTGGGATACATTTGTTCATTATGTTCAGGGATATCATGGTACGGAGGCGCAGCAGCAAAGCGTACTGGATGCTGCGGCCGCCACTTTCCTGAAATTTAAGACATGGGTCTCGGGGGCACGGGAACTGCAATAGCCTACCCGCTTGCCGTCTACTACTTTAAGTAAAAAATTGATTTTTAACATTGTACCTCACAGCGTGTCTTATAATATCTGACCCCAGGCTAATATAGCTACAGACCGGAACACCTATAGTTTCCCATCTCCAGACTTCATCCCGGGGCACCGCCTGACAAGACGGTCATAAGTCACTACTGTACAAATTGGTATGAAAATGGTTATTTCATTTTCAATAATCATCGGATGAAGAAAGCGAATTACATAGTAGCCATAGGAGCCTCTGCCGGTGGATTAGAAGCCATTCATGAATTTTTCGATAACATGCCGGAATACGGCAACCTTTCGTTTGTTATCATCCAGCATCTATCCCCCGACTATAAGAGCCTGCTGGTGGAGCTTGTCTCCAAGCATACCAATATGCAGGTAAGAGAGGTGGAGGAAGATATGGCAGTTGAAAGTGACTGCATATATGTTATTCCTAATAATAAGGAGATCATTATAGAACAGGGGCGCCTGCGGCTTTTGCAAAAGCCGGCTGAAAAAGCGCCCAATACAGCTATCGATACGTTCCTTTTCTCACTGGCAAAAGATAGGGGCCGTTCGGCCATCTGTATCATCCTTTCGGGAACAGGTACCGATGGTACCCGGGGCGCCGCTGCCATTAAAAAGGCGGGGGGAATGGTGATGGCGCAGGATCCGGGCACTGCCAGATTTGACGGTATGCCACGCAGCGTGATCAGTGCCGATGTTGTAGATTATATTCTCGCCCCGGAATTTATGCCATCAGAAATATATAATTATATCCAGGATATGCCGGTGGAGGTGTTTAACGGCAAGATTGACGAACACCTGCTTACGGAAGTTTTCCAGCTGGTGAAAGAGCATAGCGGGCAGGATTTCAATCATTATAAATCTCCTACCATCATGCGCCGTATTGCCAAAAGAATGGCGCTGCTGAACTTAAAGAACCTGGAAGAGTACCTGCAGTTGCTGCGGCAAAGTGAGGAAGAAAGTAAAACGCTGGCCAGGGAATTCCTGATCGGCGTTACCTGTTTTTTTCGTGACAGGTCAGCGTTCCAGTACCTGAAGCAAAACATACTCAGCAAGCTGGTGGAGGGAAAGGAAGAAGGCGATATCCTGAAAGTATGGGTCACCGCCTGTAGCACGGGGGAGGAAGCCTATACCCTGGCAATATTGCTTGATCAATGCCTGCAGGAACAGAACAAATGGCTGGACATAAAGATCTTTGCTACGGATATTGACAGTAATGCGATTGAATTTGCTGCCAAAGGCGTCTATCCCGCAACTATTGTGAAAGATGTCGATGCCGCGCTCCTGAAGAAATATTTCATAAAGGAAGAAAAGCATTATCTGATCGCTCCGCGCCTGCGGAAGCAGATCGTCTTTGCCCGCCATAATATATTAAAAGACCCTCCCTTTATAAAGAATGACCTCGTTACCTGCCGCAACATGCTCATTTATATGGAGCCTGTGCTGCAAAAGCAGGTGCTGTCTTCCCTCCATTTTGGGTTGAACGCAGGAGGTTACCTGTTCCTGGGGCCCAGTGAATCGGCCTCGCTGATACGCGGAGGATTGGAAGAAACACACCAGAAATGGAAGATCTACCGGAAGACCGACAATACGCGTGGCATATTGCCCGACAATCTTTACAGCCCATTGGAATATATACGTCAGACCCGTGAGATGCGTGGTAACGCCAACGGCCGTCTGGCAATGGCGGAAAAGAAAATGAATGGCCTGCTGGAAGAATTCCGGGATGTGATGGCCGAGGACTTTGGCTTTGCCGCTGTCTATATCGACAAAACATACGAGATCCGGGAAGCGATAGGGAACTATAAAAAATACCTCTCACTGCCCGAAAAGAAGCTGAACCTGAACCTGCTGAAGATGGTGCCGAACGATCTGTCCATGACGCTGAACATCGCGTTGAGACAGGCCTGGGGCGCAGATAAAAAAGCGGTGATGAAGGGCGTGAAGATCAATACACCTGAAGGCACGAGGTTTGTAAACCTGCTGATCAAACCTTCCAATGGAAATGGCGGTGACCAGCAGACCCTGATAGTATTCAACGAAGATCATGACAGGGTAAACATACCCGGAGAAATACCCGATACAGCGCAGCAGCCTGCAGATATAAAAGATCATATTATGTCGCTGGAGGCCGAGCTGAGTGAAACCCGCACGAACCTGCAGATGGCGATAGAAGGACTGGAAACCTCCAATGAGGAATTACAGTCCAGTAATGAGGAACTGCTTTCCGCCAACGAAGAGCTGCAATCCAGTAACGAAGAGCTGCAGTCGCTCAATGAAGAACTGCATACCCTGAACACGGAACATCAGCTGAAAATAAAGGAACTCCAGTCGCTCAACGACGACATGGACAACTATTTCCGCAGTACTGACATCGGGCAGGTATTTGTTGACGTCAATCTGCGCATCCGTAAGTTCAATCCGGCGGCCATAAAAATGATCAACCTGATACCTTCAGACATCGGGCGCCCTATTCATCACATTTCTACCAATATCCTGCAGAACAGTATGATAGATGATATTCATACCGTGATCAGGCAAAAGAAGATCATGGAGAGAGAGATGATGCTGAGCAACGGGAATATGTACCTGATGAAGATCCTCCCTTACATCCGCCAGGATAAGCAGACGGATGGCGCGGTGATCACCTTCGTGGATGTTACTGCCATCAAAGAGCTGGATATGCTGCTGAAGGGTGTTTTCAACGCCAGTACCAGCGCGATACTGGCCTTTAAGCCAGTGCTCAGTGAGGCAGGGGCAGTGGCCGATTTCAGGTTGCTGGCCGCTAATAGTGAAGGGCTGCGTTTCCTTGGAAAGGATGTGGAGATAAAGGATCATCCGTCAATGAGACAGGCCTTTCCCGAACTGCTGGAACAGGGCCTGTTTGAAAAATATACCCATGTGATGGATGATGGCTCGCTGATGCGTACGGAGTTCCATATGGAGCGCAATCAGCAGGACTATTGGTATGAAATGTCGGCTGTAAAGACAGAGGATGGCAATATTGTGATCACCTGTAGTGATGTGACAGAAAAGAAAGAAGGAGAGAACCGGCTGCGGAAAAACTATAATGAACTGGTACAGGTAAGGGAAAGCCTGCGCAATCTGAATGCCGACCTGGAAAATAAAGTGCTGGAAAGAACCCGTGAGCTGACAATGAGTGAAGAGCGTTTCCGCCTGGTGTCCAAGGCTACCAACGATACGGTCTGGGACTGGAACCTGCTCTCCAATAATGTATGGTGGAGTGATAACTTCTACGCGCTATACGGTTTTGACAAAAAAGGTACGAACAGCCGTAGCTTCTGGCTGGAAAACATACACCCGGACGACAAGGAACGAGTGCATAACAGTATAACCCGGGCCGTTAACAGCAAACAAAGCCAGTGGTCGGAAGGCTACAGGTTACGTCGTGCCGATGGCAGCTATGCATATGTACTGGACCGTGGTTACCTGATGCTGGACACTAAGGAAAAGCCTTACAGGATGCTGGGATCTATCATGGATGTAACCAGCCTGCGTGATGCAGAAGAACTGGCAGAAGTGAACAGGGAGGAAAAACGCTTCCTGGCAGAATCAATACCACTGATACTCTGGACGGCCGATCAGATGGGGGTGGTGAACTTTGTGAATGAGCAGTTTATCAGCTATACCGGCAGGTCCCTGCAACAACTGCAGGAAGAGGGCTGGAAAAGTGTGATCCACCAGGACGATATGGATACCTGGGCGGAGAAATGGATGCAGGCCGTTAAGAATAAGGAAGACTTCTCCATGGAAATGCGTATCAGGCACCAGGAAGGAAGATATGACTGGTTCCTGCACAGAACGCGGGTGCAGAAAGGCAGGGACGGCACGTCCACTGTACTGGTGGGTACCAGCACCGACATCAACGAGCAGAAGATGGCCGCCGAGATCATGGAACAACGTATACAGGAACGTACCCTTGCGCTGCAAAAGGCCAACCAGGAACTGGAAAGCAGCAATGCAGAATTACAACAATATGCATTTGTTGCCTCGCACGACCTGAAAGAACCGCTCCGTAAGATCCATATGTTCGGGAATATGCTGAAGGAACGTTACCAGGAAAATATGGAAGATAAGGCGGTGGACTACCTGAACCGGATCATCAGTTCCTCCTCCCGTATGACAAACCTGATCAATGACCTGCTGCGCTTCTCCCGCCTGTCGCAGACAAGTTTCTTTGAACAGGTGAACCTGGAAGTGATCATAAAGGAAATACTCTCTGATCTTGAAGTACTTATACAGGAAAAGAATGCAAAGGTCACTGTTGGTCGCATGCCGGTCATTGAAGCAGTACCGGGGCAATTAAGACAGGTGTTCCAGAACCTGTTAAGCAATGCGTTCAAATTTTCCGCTAAAGATGTGCAGCCCATTATCAGCATTACCGCCAACCGCATTAAAGAGAAACGGTTTGAAAGTGAGGCCGATCCGGAAGGCCCGTTTGTATGCATCTCTATATCAGACAATGGAATAGGCTTCGATGAAAAGTACCTGGATAAAATATTTGTGCTCTTTCAGCGTTTGCATACGAAAGATCAATACGAAGGTACCGGCATTGGCCTGGCAGTTGCCCGCAAGATCATCGATAAGCACAATGGTCTGATCACAGCGCACAGCCGTGAGAAGCAAGGCGCAACGTTTACGATTATCCTGCCTGTGAAACAGGACCAGCCAGCCGGTTAGGTTATTCATCAAGAAAAAGTATATATATAAGGGAATAGTCGTTAATTTTGAGCGCTATTTCAAATTAATACCTAGCCATGACAAAAAGAGTATTATCCGTTTTATGCGGCATTGTTGCTTTCTCATCTGCTTTCGCTCAAAACAAAAATCTCGTCGGTGTAGCACCCTTTAAAAGTGCCGGTAAGACCGAATATGTAACGGCCATACAGGACGCTGTATATGATGCTACCCTGAGACTGAGAGGGTTCTCTATGATAGAGAAGAATAAACTGGAGCAGATCAAGACAGGAGTAGGACAGGCGAATCCCGATGCGGGTGCCCTGGCACAGGCAAAATCTTTAGGCGCACAATATATCATTACCGGTAACATATTGAAAGCCAACGTAGAAACAAAACCATCCAACCTCCCTCTGGGGATCACCAATATCAATGTATCTGAGCTCCTGTTCGATGTTGCTATTGTAGATGTGAACAGCGGTGAAGAAGTGGCCTCCAGCAGGTTCACCGGCGCAGGCAGGGGTAAAGCTGCTTTTGAAGATGCACTGAAAGGACTGGAGCCTGAAATAGATAAATTCATCCGCGATAACATGAAAACTGCTGTTTCTATTGCCCAGATAGAGGAAAAAAGCAGCAATGGAGATGCCATCAGGGTATTGATCGTTGCGGGCAGTTTAGCGGGGCTGAAAGAGCAGGATGAGTTCAGGGTTTACGAAGTGACCGATCTGACCGTAGATGGTAAGAAAATGCACAGAAAAAAGACCTTAGGTAAGATTGCAGTAGCGAAAGTAGAAGATGAGAACTTCTCTGTATGCCTGGTAAAAGAAGGCGGAGCAGACATCGCCAAGAAAGTGGAAGCTGGCGCCAGGCTGAAATGCGAGATCATCACCGACTAAGTTATCATCACCCCGGATAGTCGTTTTTAAAGATAAAAGGAAGGGCTGCACGATCAACAGATCGGCAGCCCTTTTTTGTTCACCCTGTCCTATATTCTTTATTCCAGTTCTTCGTCTTTTACCACCTGTTTAACAGCCCTGTTCCTTTCTATCCACCAATACAGGGGAGGTATCAATAAAGGGGCGAAGAGCAGTGTACTGGTCAATCCGCCTATGATAACTGTTGCCAGCGGGCGTTGCACATCAGAGCCGATGCCGGAAGATGTAGCTGCCGGAATCAGGCCGGCTATTGCAACGATGAGGATAGATAACAAAGCACTCAGCTGCTCCCTCGAGCCCATTAACACACTTTGTTGTAATGTCTGGCCAGGCCTTATACGCAAGCGGTTGAATGCTGACACCAGCAGTACGCCGGCCATTACCGAGATACCAAAGATGCTCACAAACCCTACGCCTGCTGATACGTTGAAGTGATAACCACGAATGAACAGCGCCACTATACCACCTGCCATTGCAAAGAAGATACAGCTTACGGTTACGAAGGTCTGCGGCATATTGCGGAACAGGATGAACAATACCAGGAACACCATGATGATGGTGAGCGGAATGGTCATTGACAGCTGCTTGCCCGCACGCTGGAGGTTCTCATACTGGCCGCCGTATATAATGCTGTAACCTTTCGGAACGTGTAGGTGGCTGTTGATCTTCTGATTGATCTCACTCACAAAGCCACCCTGGTCGCGCCCGCGGATGTTGGTACGCACCGTCACCATACGTTTGCTGTTATACCTGTAGATATTCGTCTGGCCCTGTACATAAGAAATATCTGCCAGCTGGCTCATAGGAATGAGCTCTCCTGTGGCGGAAGGTACCTGCAGGTTCTTCACCGATTCAATCGTGCTGCGTTCTCCCGGCAGGTAGCGGATAACAAGGTCATAACGTTTGGTGCCATCGTACAGCGTGGAGATGGCCTTGCCGCCAATGGCCGCTTCGATCATGCTCTGAATATCGGCTACGTTAATACCAAAGCGGGCCGCATTTTCACGGTTGATGTTGATGGCGATCTGCTCTGAAGGACCTTCCTGTTCAATGTTAACAGATTCCGAGCCCTTCGTCTGTTTTACGAGATTAGCAATAGTATCTGCCTTGGCCCGCATCATTGTCAGGTCGTCTCCTACAATGGAAATGGCCAGATCTGCCGCACTACCCGTCACGATCTCCATCACCTGGTCGATGATCGGCTGGCCGGAAGAGAACTTCACGGCAGGCATCGCTTTTTCCAGGTCATGCCGTATGTTGGTGACCAGTTCCTTTTTAGAGATAGTATCGCTCCACAGCTTATAGTCTTTCAGGCCTACCAGTATCTCATTACGGTTGGACGGGAATGGATCTGTACCATCGTCGTTACGGCCTGCCTGTGTGATCACAAATGAGATCTGCGGATATCTGGCAATCACCTCCCTGATCTTCGGAGAATACTTTGCATTCTCCTGGATGGTGATACCTGCGGGGAAGTTCCCCCTGAGGAAGATAGAACCTTCGTCCAGTTCCGGCAGGAACTCAGACCCCAGGCTGCCACCCAGTAATATGAGCAGTATAACGATGGAGAAGCCGCTTAGAACAGCCGTTTTAGGCCATTTCATGACGCGGGCCAGCACCCGTGAGTATTGTTTTGAAAGAAAGTCAAGCACAACGTTCCTGTGCTCCTTCATTGGTTTTTCCGTATTGCTGAATGCTTTCCTGAAGGCGAAAGAGATCAGTACGGGTATGAGCGTCAGCGCTGCCAGCATAGAGCCGATCACGGCAAATGCCAGTGTCAGTGCCATGGGCGAGAATAGTTTTCCTTCCACACGCGTCATCAGCAGGATAGGCATATATGCCAGGATGATGATAGTTACAGAGAAGAATATCTCACGGCCTACTTCCTGTGAGGAACGTAATGTGAGTGCGATAATACCTTTCTTTTTCTCTTCCGGCGATGCCGTCCGGTAGGTGCGTATGAGATGTTCCGCCATTACACAGGCCCCATCTACAATGATACCGAAGTCAATGGCGCCGAGCGACAAAAGATTTGCCGGTATGCCCGTAAGGCGCATCAGTATGAATGCAAACAGGAGCGAGAAGGGAATGGTCAGCGCTACTACCAGTGCGCTACGCAGGCTGCCCAGGAAGAAGATCAGGATGATCACAACGATGGAGACGCCTTCCAGTAAGGTATGGCCCACCGTTTCGAGTGAATGATCTATCAGGAAGCTGCGGTCATAGAGTGTATGCAGGTGTACGCCTTTAGGCAGTTCATTCTGCTCCAGGTCCTGTATACGGTCTTTCAGGAGTTTCAGCACTTCACTGGGATTCTCATATCTGCGAAGCAGCACAATACCTTCCACACCGTTGCTGACATTTGTTTTGGTGGCATTGATGGTATAACCCATTACACCGCTGGGCGGGGGAGGCGCTACTTCCACGGTGGCTACATCTCCCAGGTAAACAGGCATGCCATTGGCGGCTTTCAGCACAATGTTGCGGATGTCCTGTTCTGTTTTCACAGCACCCAGTCCGCGCACGGCAAAGCCCTGCTCTCCACGGTTAATGATGTTACCGCCGGTGTTCTGGTTGTTCTTTTGTACAGCGTCAATAACATCCTGTAAGGTCAGATCGTACTTGCGCAGTTTGTCGGGGGCGGTCAGTATGTGAAACTGTTTAAGCGGGCCACCGAAAGTGGTAATATCTGCAATGCCGGGTACCTGGAGCAGGGCGGGTTTGATGACCCAGTCCTGCAGGTCGCGGATCTCTGTAGGCGTAAAGGAAGGCGGTGCTTCCACCACGTAGCGGAGGATCTCTCCTACAGCTGTGGTAAGCGGCGCCAGTTCCGGCGATACGCCATCGGGGAGCTCTGCACCGGCCAGCCTTTCATTGACCTGCTGCCGCGCAAAATAGTCGTCCGTACCATCAGTAAATGTAAGCTGTACCACGCTCAATCCAAAGATGGTGCGGCTTCTGCGGTCCAGTACATTGGGTGTGTTCTGCAGTGCCCTTTCTATCGGAATGGTAACCTGCTGCTCTACCTCTTCTGCAGCGCGGCCGGGATATTGCGCTACAATGATCACATTGGTATCGGCAATGTCCGGGTATGCTTCTATTTTCAGCTGGGTGAAGCACCAGTAACCGATGCCCATCAGGCCAAGGCCCATCAGGATGATCACCCATCTGTTTTTAAGAGAGAATATTAAAAGATTGCGAATCATTACAAGTGAATTTCAATCAAGTCCTGAAATGTTATACCTCAAACCTTTCTACCTGGCTGGTAACGATGAAGCCACTGCTTACCTGCCTGCGTAAAGCAGTGAGTGCGTTCAGTACCTTTTCATCCTGATCAATGAAAATGATCAGCATAGGTGGTTCGTCAAAACTGAAAAGACTATCCGGCCTTTTCAGCTGGTGGTGTTCTCCGAAGCCGATCACACCACGGAAGGCAGTAGCGCCGGCGATGTTCTGCTTTAGTAAGAACTTTATGATAAATTCATATAGCGGTTGTGAACCGAATACTTCGTCTTTATCTATGAATATCTGTGCCTGTAACATGGGGCAATATTGTTAATATGAATGATTGGTTGAACAGTTGTGGTTAATATCCGAAGCTCAGTCCTTTCAGTTGCATCACGCCTTTCACTACTACATACTCTCCGTTCTTCAAACCGCTGTATACGCCAATACGGTCGCCTATCTGCTGACCGGTGCGTATTTCTCTTCTCGTGAAAGTGTTGGGTGCTGTTCTGACGAATACGTAATTCTGTCCATCGGCGGTTACCAGTGCATCCCTGCTGATGTTGATACCGTTACTGTCGCCATGTACCTGGAAAGTAACACTGGCAAACATACCTGCACGGATGTCGTTGTCCGTTGTGTTCAAACGGATACGCAGCTTGATCATGCGTGTAACATCATCTATCACATCGGCAATGTCTTCTACTTTACCATTGTAGGTATTGTTAGGAAATGAAGACAGTACGATGGAACAGGGAGAGCCTTTTTTCACATTGCTCAGCTGGTTTTCAGGAATATCGCAGATGATGTAAGCGGTGCCGGGAGTGGCGCTGCGCAAAGCTTCCGGGTTAAAGCCGGCGGCTTTCAATCCTGATTCATGCTCTATCAGTTGCGTTTTCTCATTGGCCAGGTTGGTCTGTTCGATAGAGAGTTCAGACTTTGCCTCCAGGATATCTTTTCCGCTGGCAGCACCATGATCGAAGAGATCCTGGGTGCGGTCCAGTTCTACTTTCTTCTGTTTGATGTTGACTTCCTGGATATGATTGATGTTGATCTGATGCTGGATGAGCTGTGAATAATCGCTGGTCAGCTGCGGATCATCAAACAGTACGATGTTCTGACCGCCTATATCTGAACGCAGTACAGTGGCTGCTACCTTGGCGGGTGCATGCAGTGTACCGCTGAGTGTAGAATCGCCCACAGGTTCTACTGTAAAGAAGCTGGAAGACGCCGTATCAGGAAAAGAGATCTGTTGCCCGTTGCCGGTAATAACGGGAGATGGATCTCCGGCAACAACTGTTTCCTGTGTTTTATGCCTGCATCCTGCCAGGAGGAGGGAGGCGGCTAAGAAATATCCGGTAATGCGTTGCATAATTACAATTGGTTTATAAGGCCGGTAGCGAATAATAATTGTATATAACTCTGATAGTATGCCTGCAGGGAATCGTAATACAGCAGGCGGGTGTCATACCAGTTGCGTTGTGCATCGAGAAAGTCGATGATGGTAGTACCACCACGCAGGTAGGCATACTTCACATTGTCGAGGATCTGTTGCGACTGTTGCAGGATACCTGTGTATTTCTCCATATTCCTTTTCTGGAGCTGATAGGTATTGTAGGCAGTCACCACTTCGGTCTGCACCTGCCGCTGTGTGGCAGAGAGCTCCTGTTGCGCCTGTTGCTGCAGTATATGCGCCTTTTTGATCTCGCCCTGGTTCCTGTTGAAGAAAGGCAGGTCTATTGTACCATAGAAACCGATATAGGGGACCGAGTTCTGTGGGTTGTATATAAAGCCTATTTCAGGTTGTGGTACAGCTAATGACTGTTGATATTTTGCGTTGCTGTTACGTTCATCGATGGTGCTTTTGGCGAGTACAACATCGGAACGGTTCTCCATGGTTTGAGAGATCAGGCTGTCCAGGGTCTGCGAGGGCGTGATGGTGAGTATCTCGCTGGCCGTATCGATGTCCATGGGAGTAGTATTGCCTGTCAGCAGTTGCAGCGTTTGCAGTTCGTTCTGGTAGTCCTGGTAGAATTTACTCAGCTGCAGGTTGTATTGATCGAGCAATACTTTTGTGCGGATCAGGTCTGTCTGTGTGATGACCTGGTTCTTGTAGCGCAGCTGATTGATCTGCACCAGCGTATCGAGGTTCTTTTTGCTCTCGTTGAGCAGGGCCAGTCTTTTCTTCAGCACCCAGCAATTGATCCAGCTGTTGCCTACATCGAGGGAGAGGTTGCGTACATCTTCCTGGTAGGTATTGCCGGCCACCGCAACATCCTTATCGGCTGTCTCGATCTTGTACCTGCGCTGGTTAGGCCATTGAATGGGCTTTGTAACCTGGTACCATACCTGCCTGTTCTGGTTGGACGACCACCTGGTATTGGGCGCGAAATGGTCAGAACGGACCAGTTGCAGGGTCTGATTGTTCAGTGTAGGATTGGGGCGCAGTTTTGCTGTGGTCACATCCGCCTGTGCGGCGCCGATGTTCATAAACCTGGCTTTCAGCACAGGACTGTTTGTTCTGGCGGTGTCTAGTGCCGCCGATAATGTGTAGCTGGTTTGGGCGGTAGCAAGGTTCCCGATACAGGATATTGCCATCATTGCTACAGCCAGGACGATCGATCGTTTCATGAGATACTGTTTGTCCGCTAAAGAATTCAGGACAAAGGTCAAGAATGGCAGCGGGTGATAAAACGTCCGGGATTGATTTTAACCCGTTTTTAATCAAAATATTAAAACCTTTAAGGCGGCTTAAAATGGGGGGAGCGGGGCTGTAATAAAGGAGGGGAAGGAGATTGGCTGCGGCGGTGTATTGATAATAGATGCCGCCGCAGCTTAAAAAGCTTAAAGCGGTTTGTCTTCCATTTGCTGGATAATGTTCTCCACTTCTGCCTCTGTTGCCCTTAAACGGGCCTGACAGAAGCTGATTAATTCAGAAGCGCGTTTCACTCTTGCCGCCAGTACATCGACAGAAACGGACTCTGTTTCTATCTCCCTGGCTATCTGTTGCAGTTCCTTATAGGCTGCTTCATATGTCAGATTCGTGTCCATCATTTGTTGTTTTTGAAGTAACGGTGGCATGCACACCTGCATCTGCCATCTGAACCGTGATCTCGTCTCCCGGCGACAGCTGTGCGGCGCTGGTGATGATCATTCCTTTATGCTGTACCATGGCAAAGCCTTTCTGCAATAAAGCAACAGGGCTCATGATGCGGACCACCGTTTCGTGATGCAATAGTTTTTGCTGTTGTTGTTGTAACAGTTTACGGGCATATACCTGTATATCCTTGCGGATGTGGGATAGTTCCTGTAAGCGGCTGGCGGTGACCTGCCCGGGTTTGGCCAGCAATTGCCCGGAGAGCTGCGCCATGGCCGAACGATGTTTCAATAACAGGTGCCGGGCACTTTGCGGGATGCCCTGCCGGTTACGGGCCAGTCCCTCTTTATAGTCTGTCAGCAGGTTGCGCGACCTGTTGATAATGCCCGTATGCAGGGAGGAGAGTTGCTGGTGTTTGTCTTTCAGCATCTGCTGCATGCGGATGATAATATGCTGCTGCTGTGTGAGCAGGGCTTCTTCAAAGCTGCGGTTATGTGCAATGATCAGTTCTGCTGCACGCGTAGGCGTTTTTGTGGCGGTATGCGCCAGCATGTCTGTAATAGTTTCATTCTTGTGGTGCCCGATACCGGTAATGACCGGCACCGGAAAGCCTGCTACTGCTTTCCCCAGTGGGAACTGATCGAATAACAGCAGGTCTGTCTGCGCGCCGCCACCGCGGATGATCACGACGGTATCAAATTGTTTTCCGGAGTTCACGATCGCTTCCAGCTGCATACACACCTGGGCCGCATTCGCTTCTCCCTGTACAGCGCTGAAGTAATTTTCTATATGGAAGATATAACCGTAGGCGTTTGATTGCAGCGTATGCATGAAATCCTGGTAACCTGCAGACGATGCGGAAGAGACAACAGCGATGTGTTGTATAACGGGATTAAGCCGAAGTGCTTTATTGCGCGTCATATAACCCTCGGGTGTTTTACGCACGATGTCACTGCACTCGTTGAGGAGGCGCTGCAAGGTGGCCTGTTTCTGTTGCTCCAGCAATCCGATGGTGAAGCTGGTATCGATATCCAGCAGCGAGAGTTTTAAGCCGTAAACGGGGTGATATTCCACGGCAACCCTTACCAGCACATGCATATCATTGCTGAAGCGCTGACCGGTAACGCTCTCAAATTCTTTGATGCGGTTACTGCCATTTCCCCAGGCGCTGGCGGAAATTTTCGCGTTAAGCTGGTGACTGCGGGCATCTTTTTCAACGAGGTCGAAGTAGTGGTATCCTTTAGCGGGGTAGAAGGAATGGCTGGTAACATCTGCCACCACCCAATAGCTCTGGCCCGAAAAAGTATTCCTGATAGTGCCTTGTATGCTGGCCGCCAGTTGTGATAATGTTATGTAGTTTCTTGTATCCAAAGCAGGCACAAAGGTACATAAAAAGGGCCTCCCGAAAAGGCACTGGTGCAGACGCGATTATGTTAACTGCCCACCTGGTTTTCGGCAAAGACGGTTTTACTCTTTTCATCGCCCTTACGGATATAGGGCCGGATAATAAGGCGGTTGCCTTTATCGAATGTGAATAAGTTCCAGGCCCAGTTGGCCAGCACCAGCAGTTTATTGCGGAAGCTGACAAGGAAGTTGACGTGTACGAACAACCAGATGAGCCATGCCAGCCTGCCACCCAGGTGAATATCGCCGGGAAGATCGGCTACAGCCTTGCCTCTTCCTACGGTAGCCAGTGAACCTTTATCGAAATATTTGAAGGGCTTCACCGTTTCATTCCTGTGTAGCGCAAAGAGGTTTTTGGCAACATATTTTCCCATCTGGATAGCAGGTTGCGCCACCCCGGGATGCCCCCTGGGATAATCTTCCAGTTTCATCAGCGCAATGTCGCCGATGGCGAATATATTGCTGCTGCCAATGGCTCGGCAGAAAGGATCTGTAAGGATGCGGCCCCGTTCTGTCCATTCTTTTGGAATGCCTGGCAATACTTCTCCCATTACACCGGCACTCCAGACTACGAAGAAAGATTTGATCTGTTCTCCGTTTTTCAGGGTAATGGTTTCTCCATCATAATCCTGCACCATCGCGTTCAGCTTAATGATAACACCCATCTTTTCCAGGTACCGCTGGGCGCGGGCGCTCGATTTAGGATGCATGGGCGGCAGTACCCGGTCCATGCCTTCCAGCAGGTAGATCTTCATCTTGCTGAAATCAAGAACTGGATAATCTTTCGGCAGTACATACCTGCGGAGCTCTGAAAAAGCGCCTGCCATTTCAACACCGGTAGGGCCGGCGCCGACCAGTACTATGTTGAGCATATGTTCTTTCAGTGCGGGATTGGCATTCAGGCTGGCCCATTCGAAGATCTGCATAAGGTGGCTGCGCATATTCAGCGCATCGGGGATGGTCTTCAGCGGCAGTGCAAAACGCTGCATGTTCTCGTTACCAAAATAGTTTGTCTTAGCGCCGCTGGATAAGATCAGGTAATCGTATTGCAGTGAGCCGGCAGAAGTATTGATGGTATTGGTGAGCGGGTCGACAGAAAGGACCCGCAACATTCTGAAGTGGAAATCTTTCGTATTATGGAACAGGTTGCGCAATGGTCCGGCAATAGCGTCGGGCTGCAAAGCTGCTGAGGCCACCTGGTATAGCAGTGGCTGAAAGGTATGGTAGTTATGCTTGTCAAAGAGCACTACCTGGAACTTGTCGTCAGGGAGGTTCTTCGCAGCGTTCAATCCGCCAAAGCCAGCGCCCACGATCACTACACGGGGTTTGGTAGTGGGGGGTATATTAAGGGTAATCTGCCTCATTTGTTCCATAAACCAATGATTTATATGTACAAAGGGCGGCCCAAAAACCATGCCCCCGCAGTGTGCGCCAGTCTTGTTACACTTCGGGAACCGGCTTCACATCTGGCAGGGATGCAGTGCCCGACAGGGAGGTCCCGATCCGGGTAATGTCTTCTGAGACGGCAGGAGATGTGCTGCGGCGTTCGCCTATCTGCTGGCGCCACATCGCGTAATACAGGCCTTTCTGATCCAGCAGTTCCGGGTGTGTCCCTGTTTCCACGATCCTGCCTTTTTCGAGCACATAAATGGTGTCGGCGTGCATTATGGTGGACAACCTGTGTGCGATGAGTATATTCAGCTGTTCCCTCCTGGCGGAAATGTTGCGGACGGTGTCTGTGATGGCTTCTTCTGTCAGGGAGTCCAGCGCCGATGTAGCTTCGTCGAAGATCAGCAGGCGGGGATTGCGTATCAGTGCGCGGGCAATGGAAACTCGCTGTTTTTCTCCTCCTGAAAGCTTCAGTCCGCCTTCTCCAAGCTTCGTATTCAGTCCTTCGGGAGAGCGGGCCAGTAACTGGGTACAGGATGCTTTATCGAGGGCTGCCATCATCTCTTCATCAGTGGCATCCGGTTTCACGAACAGGAGGTTGTCTTTGAAGGTTCCGGCAAAGAGCTGGGTGTCCTGCGATACAAATCCGATCTGCCGGCGCATCTGGTTATAACGGATGTCGCCCGAAGGGATCTCGTTGAAAAGGATCTCGCCGGAAACGGGCTGATACAATCCAAGCAGCAGTTTTACCAGGGTAGATTTACCTGAGCCGGAAGGACCTACAAATGCGATCGTATCTCCTTTTTTGGCACTGAAGCTGATACCATCCAGGGCGTTCACAGTAGCCGTCTGATGGCGGAATACAATGTCTGAGAAGCGGATCGTTTCCAGCGGCCCCAGTTCCACAGGGCTGGCAGGGCGTTCTTCCACCGGCTTGTGCATCAGCTGGTCAAAGAGCAATAAGGAACTTTCAGCTTCCCGGTAAGCCAGGATGATGCTGCCCAGCTCCTGCAGGGGGCCGAAGATGGCCGTTGCAATGAACTGCATGGCGATCAGTTCCCCGGGACTAAGCACTTTACGGAAGATGAGCCAGAGCAGGATAAAGAGTATGGATTGCCGCAGGAGGTTCAGGGTAGTACCCTGTACGAATGAGAGCATCCTGACCTGTTTTACCTTCTTCATTTCCAGGTCATAGATATTCCGTGTAAAGGTGCGCAGGCGGCGGACCTCCGGGAAAGTGAGCCCCAGGCTTTTGACGAGTTCGATATTGCGGAGCGATTCTGTAATGGAGCCCGACATCTTCAGCGTTTCCTTGTTGATAGCCCGCTGTATCTTTTTTATTTTTCTGCTCAGCAGTCCGGTAAGCGTTCCCAGTATCAGCACACCTATAAAGAAAATGGGCACCAGGGCCCAGTGTTTGGTGATAGCGTACCATATCAGGAAACCTATTCCCACGAGGGAAGAAAAGAGGATATTGATGAATGCATTGAAGAAACGCTCGGTATCGTTGCGGACTTTCTGCAACAGCGCAACTGTTTCGCCACTACGTTGCTCTTCAAATTCCTGGAAGGAGAGTCGGAGCGTCTGTTTCAGTCCGTCGTTGAACACCTGCATGCCAAAGCGCTGTATGATAAGCCGCATGACGAAGTCCTGCAGGGCTTTTGCCAGCCGGGCCACCATGGCCACGGCAATGGCTACTGCCAGCCAGAACAGCACGCCTTTCAGCAGTTCGTTTTCCGTTCTGTTGCCGGGATGCAGCGCATATTTGTCTATGATCTTCCCGAAGATCATGGGGTCTGTCATCATCGCCACCTGGCCTATGCCGGCCAGTAAGAGGGACAGGGCAATCGTCCAGCGGTGGGGACGCATATAATTCCAGAAGATCTTCATGCCGGGGTGAGCACAAAAATTACACCATGAGGGGGTGGAACGTCTATTTGGCAGTACCTGGTGGCACCGGAAGGCATGCAATTTGTATCAGCTATTGTAAAACTTGCTATGGAAAAGCGGATTATCGGCATTATACTGACATTTCTGGGTATTGCCGGCCTGATACTGGGCGCTTTGAATTTTATGAACAGTACAGGGGCAACCAGAAGCGTGAAGCAAATTCTCATTTATTCCATACTGGGGGCTATCTTCTTTTTTGCCGGGATAGGGCTGATCAGAAGTACAAAGGACAGGCCTTCCTGAATTGACCTCAATACTTGTTCTCTATCTTCTGTGCCTGTTCTGTGCTGGTTCTCTCCTGGTGAATACATTACCCCTGGAACCCCGGGCTCCCCGGGGCACCCATGATTTGGGCATCGTCCGTCCCGGAACCGGGGTCCCGGGGTTGTCACCCCGGGCTACAAACACGTGGCCCCTGGCGGGGCCTATTGCGTTTTGCTGATCGTATCGAATGGCGATGGTTGGCATGCGCGATACCATCCCATGATTGGGACATCGTTTCCGGGTTCCCGGGGTTGTCACCCCGGGCTACAAACACGTGGCCCCTGGCGGGGCCTATTGCGTTTTGCTGATCGTATCGAATGGGCGATGGTTGGCATGCGCGATACCATCCCATGATTGGGACATCGTTTCCGGGTTCCCGGGGTTGCCGCTCCGGGCTACAAACAGGTGGCCCTGGCGGGGCCTATGGTGTTTTGTTAATGATATCGAAACGGGTGAACGATTGTTCTCTGAAAGGGGGCGCTGGCAAGAAAGGAATAAGCGATTAATTTTTGAGCGTCCCGGGCAGTATATTGTACTTTCTCTTAAATGCGGCGGCAAAATGTTGGGGGTGTTGATAACCGACCAGTTCAGACACTTCTCCCACTGTCTTCTTCTCATCGAGCAGCAGTTGTCTGGCTTTCTCCATGCGTACATGACTGAGGTACCCAAAAACGGTATGACCGAACAATGCTTTAAATCCCTGTTTCAGTTTCTTTTGATTGATGCCTACCTGGTTGGCCAGGAAGATGATGGAACAGTCGTCCATAAAGTGTTGTTCCAGGTAATGCCGGGCTGCATGCAGCCGCTCTATGTCGGCTGAGCGAAGCTCAGTCGTACAGGGCGTATACTGGTCGAAACCGCTTGCCTGCAACAGGAACAGCTCTATGAGCTTCGCTTCCAGGAACAACCTTTTCATTTGACCGGTATAGGTTGTGTTGCTCATTTCGGCAATGATCATATGCATCTGTGGAGTAATGGCCATCGAATGTCCCGGCCACAGGTGATGGCGGGGCGTCTGCAATTTTTCGGAGAATTGTTGCAGAAACGGGCATTCTTCCGTCACCAGCGATTCAAATACAGAACGGGAAAACTCCACCTCAAAAAAGGCGCTTTTTTCTCCCGGAAACAGCGTGTATTCCCCCTCCAGGTCATGTTGATAGAAAAGACTTTGTTCATTGGTGTGCATCACGTAATGTTCTCCTTCATATGACACGCCTGATCTGCCCTGTAGTTTGAAATGCATCTCCACCCTTTCTCCCGGCAACTGCATAGGCATATGATACTCTTTATCAGCCACATAAGAATACCACAGCATACGGGCGTCTCCCATGCTGATCTCCTTATAGCTGATCTCCGGACCTGCTGTTTGTTCCCGGGTATACAGGCGTCTGGTTTCAACTATCTGATGCTTAGGATATAGTGGCTGTACGATGTTCATAAGAAAATGCAGGTTTGGCACTGTTTGCGGCTATAAAAGTTCCGTTTGCGTTAGCAAGGTGAATATACCGATGCGGAACTTTGCGTAAAAATAAAGTTATTTATGAACTACGGACAGCCACATGGCGTATTGCTTTTCTTTGACAAAGGAAGGAACTGGTCGCGGGAGGACAGAAAAACATACCTGGCGGCCCAAACGGAATTTTATACGCAGCTGCAGCAGGCCGGAAAGGTCCTGCAAACCGGTCAGCTGGTACATGAAGAAGGACTATTTGTCTCATTATCAATATCATCAGATACAGAGTTGTGCACTATACTGGCCAATGACCCTGCAATCGTGGCAGAGGTAAGCCAAGTTATTCATGCTGTTCCAGTTACGTTCTGAAAATATCCTGGCCCCATTATTTGCATTTATCGGAAACATAGAGTAATTTGTACATATGTGTGTTGTATTCAATGAATTGCGCAACCGCGTTGCGTATTTCATAAAATGCCGTACATTGTAAATCAATAGTTGTCTGATAGCAGAGCAAAATTTTATCAATCAAAAAAGGCTTGTATCCCCGGAATATTAAAGTGAGCAGTGGCACGATATGAAAAACAAGCGGCCGGTTTCAGGGGACAGCTACATATTTTTAACTAACCCTTACCTCATGGAAAGACGTAATTTTTTGAAGCAGGCAATTGTTACAGCTGCCGGCAGTGCATTGTTGCCAGGTTTCGTTTCGGGCCGCTCCTTCTGGGAAGAACAACAACCGTTGTTGATTGACACCAAAGTTCAGGGACGTACCTTTTCTCATTTCTGGAGTAAATGTGTAGGCGCAGGCCGCGCTGGCGAGGTATTCCGTCCGGGTTCTCCATGGCTGGAACAACTGCAGTTCGCAAAGAAATATTGTGGCTTTGAATATTGTCGCTTCCATGGGATCTTTCACGATGATATGTCCGTATACCAGGGCGGTGTGTACAACTGGTTAAGGGTGGACGATCTTATCAACCGCATCCTGAAAGCGGGCATGAAACCTTTTATCGAGCTCAGTTTCTTTCCCAAAGAAATAGCAGGGGGAACAAGTACAGCTTTCTGGTGGAAAGCCAATGTATCGCCTCCGGCCGATTTTTCGAAATGGGCGCAACTGGTCACTACTTTCACAAAACACTGTATAGAAAAATTTGGTCAGGCTGAAGTCAGCACCTGGTATTTTGAGGTGTGGAATGAGCCTAATCAGAAGGCCATGTGGGATGGTAGCAGAAGCCAGTACTTTGCTATGTACAAGGCCACTGCTCAGGCTATCAAGGCCGTATCGCCAGACCTGAAAGTGGGTGGGCCTGCCACCAGCAATTTTGTGGGCGATGGTCGCTTTGACGGGGAAACAGAAGATAAATCAAAGATACTCACAGGTAGTACAGACGATCTGGACAACCTGCCATGGAAAGGCGTATGGATACAGGAATTCCTGGATTACTGCAAACGTGAGCAGGCGCCTGTGGATTTTATTTCCACGCACCCTTATCCTACCGATTTCCCCTACAACAACACTAAGGGCCGTACCCGAGGTGTAGATGCTACATTGAAAGATCTGCAATGGCTGAGAGCTGTGGTCGATAAAAGCGCCTTTCCGAAGGCAGAGATCCATCTCACAGAATGGGGCACCAGCTCGTCCGGCAGGGATGCTATGCACGATGCATTACCACCTGCAGCCTATATCATAAAGGCGAATGTTGACAGCATCGGCCTGGCTAATTCGCTTTCCTACTGGTCGTTTACAGACTGTGGAGAGGAAGGCATCGGCGGACAGGGATTTTCCGGTGGATTCGGATTGCTGAACTACCAGGGCATTGCTAAACCCTCTTTCCATGCTTACAGGATGTTGCATGCATTGGGCGATGAACTGCTTTACAATAAGGACGGTATTGTGGTGACACGCCATAAGAGCACACAAAAGCTGACCACATTGGTGTACAACTATCCCGCTGCATTGAAAACTGCGCCGCCTTTCAGCGCCGCCGATGCGGTGGATGGCACCCTCAAACTGGGAGAGCCGCGTAACTTCACGTTTAAGCTCATGAATACAAATAAAGATGCCCGCTTTAATGTGGAGATACTGGACAAGGAGAACGGCAATGCGCTGAATGCCCTGAAACAGGCCGGCAACCCTGATGCACTGGCGGGCGATCAGCTGAAAACAATGCAGCAGATGGCCATGGCCGTGAAGGAAGAACAGGTGCTGTCCAGCAATGTGGGCGTACTGCTCATCAGCAAAATATTGCAGCCATGGGATGTGATGCTGATCGATGAAACGGCTTAGTTAGTACTGATGAGGCCCGGCAAAGGCATAGCGTCACAACCCCGAACGAATTGTTATCTCCCGCCAGAGGGCTGTCTCTGTGCCAGCCTGGCACAAAAACTTACAGGGGCAAGGCCCCGAAGTATTAACCCACCGGCAGATGTGCGGCAACCGGTATTTTGTGTGTTAATATTACAGTTATTATTACAGGCGGTTTGCATTCATAGATCATCATTTGTAATTTGCTTTCCTGTATTATATACCCCAGCCATGAACTGTTCACAGGCATGGCTGATCTTTTATAGGTCTAACACATTATCCAGTTATGAAAAAAATAACCCTGCTTGTACTAGGAGGCATCTTTCCGCTTTTATCCTTTGCGCAACAATCATTGAAATTATGGTACCGGCAGCCGGCCGGCAATATATGGACAGCGGCGCTGCCCGTAGGGAATGGCCGTCTGGGAGGTATGGTATTTGGGAACCCCGCCGAAGAGATCATTCAATTGAATGAAGGCACCGTCTGGACAGGTAGTCCTAACCGTAATGACAACCCCGAAGCGCTGGAAGCTATGCCGAGGATCAGGCAGCTGATCTTCGAAGGCAAACAGAAAGAGGCCCAGGACCTGGCGGCAGAGAAGGTCCAGACGAAAACTTCCAACGGACAGATGTTCCAGCCTGTAGGTAGCCTGCACCTGGTATTTCCCGGTCATGAGCAGTACCAGGATTATTACCGGGAGCTCGATATTGACAAAGCGATCGCAAAGACCACCTATACAGTGAACGGCGTACAATATACCCGGGAGGTATTTGCTTCAGTACCTGCGCAGACCATCATCGTACGGCTGAGCAGCAGCAAAGCGGGTACACTGAACTTCTCCGCTTATCTGAGCACGCCGCAGAAGAATGCCGTTGTAAAGGCAACGAAAAACGATCTTACGGTGAATGGTATGACAGGTGGTCATGAAACGGTGGAAGGAAAGGTGAAGTTCAACGGTATTGCAAGAGTGATCGCCACCGGCGGCAACGTAACTACCGGAGATACTGCTGTCACTGTGAAGAATGCCAATAGTGCATTGATCTTTATATCCATGGCTACCAATTATGTGAACTACCAGGATCTTAGTGCCGATGAGGTGAAACGTGCAAACGCCTATCTGAACGCCGCTGTAAAAAAGCCTTATGCCACCTTGCTGAAAGAGCATACTGCTGCCTATCAACGTTATTTCAACCGTGTAAAGATCGACCTGGGTACTTCTGATGCCGCAAAGGATCCCACTGATGTACGGCTGGCCAATTTCTCAAAGACGTTTGACCCCCAGTTTGTGTCGCTTTACTTCGAGTTTGGCCGTTATCTGCTGATATCCTGCTCGCAGCCCGGCGGACAACCCGCTACCCTGCAGGGCATCTGGAACGCAGAAATGACGCCGCCATGGGATAGTAAATACACTATTAACATCAACACCGAAATGAACTACTGGCCGGCAGAAAAGGACAATCTGCCGGAAATGCATGAGCCATTGATACAGATGGTCAAAGAGCTTTCTGTAACCGGCCAGGGTACTGCCCGCATGATGTATGGGGCCCGCGGATGGGTAGCTCATCACAATACAGACCTTTGGCGTATTACAGGCCCTGTGGACAAGATCAACTGGGGTATCTGGAGCATGGGCGGCGCCTGGCTGGCCCAGCATCTCTGGGAACGCTACCTGTATAACGGCGATAAGAACTATCTGGCAGATGTATATCCTGCTATTAAAGGTGCGGCACTGTTCTTTGTAGACGATCTTGTAGCAGATCCGAAACGCGGTTACCTGGTAGTGAACCCTGGTCATTCGCCTGAAAATGCACCGGCTTCAAGACCCGGCGTTCACATGGATGCGGGTTGTACCATGGACAACCAGATCGTTTTTGATGCACTGAGCGCGGCTATCAATGCTGCCGGCATCCTGGGGAAAGATAAAGCCCTGGCTGACACTTTCAGCACGGTGCGTAAGCGCCTGCCGCCTATGCAGATCGGGCAGTACGGACAATTACAGGAGTGGATCGATGACCTGGATAATCCTAAGGATGAACACCGTCATATATCACATTTGTATGGCCTCTATCCTTCTTCCCAGATCTCTCCCGATCGTACGCCATTACTGGCCAGTGCCGCTAATACAACCCTCATACAACGTGGGGATATCTCTACAGGATGGAGTATGGGTTGGAAGGTGAACTGGTGGGCAAGGTTACGGAATGGCGATCATGCGCTGAAACTCATCACGAACCAGTTGAGCCCTGTTGGTAAACAGGGCGGCGGTACTTATACCAATCTTTTTGATGCACATGCACCTTTCCAGATAGACGGGAATTTCGGCTGCACCTCCGGTATTACCGAAATGCTGATGCAAAGTCATGACGGCGCAATCTATGTATTACCGGCGCTTCCGCAGCAATGGAAAACCGGTAGTATAAAGGGCCTGCGTGCAAGAGGCGGGTTTGTGGTGGAAGACCTGGTATGGCAGGACGGGAAGATCACTAAACTGGTGATCAGGTCTACATTAGGCGGTAATTGCCGTATCAGAAGTAATCAGCCTTTGAAAGGGACGCAGGCTTTAACAAAGGCAAGCGGAGAGAATAGTAATCCTTTCTACCAGGTAACGCCGGTGGCTGAACCCTTAATACATACTAAAGATGTAAAGCCCCTGGAATTTGAGGCAACGAATCTGTATGATGTGCCTACTGAGAAAGGGAAAGTGTATGTGTTTACGGCAGGATCTGAAATTTGAAATTCATAAGAAAACATTTGCTTTTGCTAATCGCTGCCTTTTATAAACAATTCACCTTTGTGTCGGAGACAGCACAAAACGAATATGCAGAGCGTCTCCAGCTCCGGGTATTTACTTATTAAAGTAGCCAGTGCGGCATCAGGCCGGGTACGTTTATTGATGCGCATAGCAGGTTGAATGCTGAAACGCATCAGCTTACCGCATTATCATCATATTTCAGAATTGATTATTAAAACATAAGAAAATGGCAACAAGCACAAAGAATCTGACCTTCAGCTTGGGAGGCCAGCTTGAGATCAACCGTCTTGGTTACGGGGCAATGCAATTGACAGGAACAGGCGTATTTGGAGAGGTGGCTGACCGGGAGAATGCGAAGAAAGTACTGCAGGCTGCTGTAGCCGGCGGTGTCAATTTTATCGATACAGCAGAAGCATATGGGCCAAAGTTTAATGAATCATTGATCGCAGACGCACTTTACCCTTACAAAGACGACCTGGTGATCGCTACAAAAGGAGGCTTTAATCGTCCCGGTCCCAATCAGTGGGTACCCGATGGAAGCCCGGCTTTTATCCGCGAGAATATTGAAGGTAGTCTCAAACGTTTAAAGGTCGATACCATCGATCTCTGGCAGCTGCACCGTTTCGATCCCAGGGTACCCGTGGAGGAAACGCTGGCACCCGTTGCAGAAGCTGTGAATGCTGGTAAGATCAGGTATGTGGGCTTATCTGAAGTAAACATTGAGCAGATAGAACAGGCAGAAAAGGTATTACCGATCGTATCTGTGCAAAATCTCTACAACCTGGGTAACCGGCAGTGGGAAGAAATTGTGGATTATACTGCTGAACGTGGGCTGGCATTTATTCCATGGTTCCCCCTGGCTTCCGGTCCGGATACACTGGCAGATAAGATCAGCCAGATCGCGGCCCGGCACAATGCCACAACAGCGCAGATCGCGCTGGCCTGGTTGCTGAAACGCGCGGATAATATCCTGCTGATTCCCGGTACCAGTTCCGTAAAACACCTGGAAGAAAATCTGGCTGCGGCTAATATAGAGCTGAGCGACGAAGAATTCGAACAACTATCAAAGTAAAGCGTTCCTGGTTGTGTGGAAAGCTGTTTCACCCCGTTACAGACGGCGTGAAGCAGCTTTTTATGTATTAAACCGGTTGAAGCATAAAAAGCGGGGAAAAATACCCGAATTGTGTGCATTAGTACAACTGAAAATTTCCCGATGTGAGACATATTTGTAGGGTAAATCTCAGACAGATATGATGACAATACTGGAATCCAAAACAATCGGTCTGTTACGCGATTTCCCGGAGCTGATCACTGTGACGGAAGAGTGCCGGGAGGATTTCTATAAAATAGTAATGATCACCCGCGGACTGGGCATACTTGCGGTGGGAACGAATACCTACTACATTGATACTCCCATGATCGTCTTTATTCATCCTTCGGATATTATTGCATGGAAGCAACTATCTGACGGCCATGAAGGTTATACCTGTCTTTTCCGGAAAGACCTGCTCGACAGGCATACGGTACTGAAAACAACCATAGAGAAATACCTGCTGTTCAAGGGAGATGCTAACAACATCATCCGCTTGTCGCCCGCAGATATCAGGGTGCTGAATGGCATTTTCTTCAATATGGAACAGGAGGAAAGACTGGGATACCGCCTGAATGAAGATGCTATCCAGACGTATCTCCAACTGTTAATGATACAGAGCGCCCGCATCTCTGATTGTAAAGCGGCTGACCATGTTGCTGATGAATATAAACCTGTGCATGAATTCTTTCATCTGCTGGAGAAAGAAACGGCCAATGTCAATTATACCAATCCCATTGCCAGGAAAACAGCGAAGGAATTTGCAGCGAGCCTGCATATGCATCCAAATTACCTGAACACATTACTGAAGAAACATACCGGGCAGAACGTCAGTACGCATATCCGTAACCGTTTACTGGAAGAGGCGAAGGTACTGCTGTTACAAACTGACTGGACATTGCAGGAGATTGGTTACAGTATAGGTTTTGCAGAACAACCTAATTTCAGTTTATTCTTTAAAAAAAATACAGGCATTACACCTGCGGAGTTCAGAAGAAGAGCAGGCGTCTCAAATTGACACAGAAGGAAAAAGCATATTTTTAACACGTTCATAAGAGATCACCTGGTGTTGGCTGTTATCCAAATAAAAAGACGAAAACTCAAAAGTAAAATAAACGCCCGGAATCGCTTAAATGACTGCCTTACCTAATCAGGTATCCAAATAAAAACAGGCGGTATCAAACCTTTGATACCGCCTGTTTTTATTTGGATAATTTTAGTGTTTGGCAGCAGTTTCGATAACAGCAGCAACTTCTTTCGGATGAGAAATGAATACAACGTGGCTGGCTTTAATCCTGGTGACCTTAGCGCCTGAACGTTTTACCATGTTCTCCTGTATTACAGGATTGATACTCTTATCGTCGGTGGTCAAAACAGCATAGCTGGGTTTCTCTTTCCATGCAACATGTGTTACCGGTGTAGTAAAACATTTTGCGGAGATAGCGCCCTGCGATGCATACATGAATGCTGTTTTATCTTTAGGCAGATCGCCGGCAAATCCTGCATGGAACTTTGCTTCATCGTAGTATACAAATCCTTTATCGTCCGGAGCCAGGATACCGTTTTCAGGATTAGGAGGAGCGGTTTGCGCCAGTGTCACCAAGGATTCGCCAGCATCAGGTTCGAATGCAGCAACATATACCAGTGCAGTTACTTTAGGAGAAACACCCGCTTCGGTGATGATCATACCGCCATAGGAATGTCCTACCAGCAGGGTAGGGCCGTCCTGTTTGTCGATCGCCCTGTTGAGCGCCGCAACGTCGTCTTCCAGTGAGGTCATCGGGTACTGTAATGCAGTTACATGATATCCTTTGGCGGCCAGGATCTTGTATACCCCTTCCCATCCGGAGCCATCAGCGAAAGCGCCATGTACCAGGATGATGTTCTTTACTTTGGCAGATTCCTGTGCCTGCATTGCAAGGGGAAATGCCATGATGAGTACAGCAAACAATGTAGCGCTGAGCCATTTCACGGGTCTGATTGAATTCTTAAGCATTTTCATTTCAAGTGATATTTATAATACAAAAATGCAGGGTGCATCCCGTGCGGGCTGTAGCAATATCAAATAAGCGATATATGAATTTCAAATATTGAAAGTTGCTTTTACCGTTTTTTATGATTACTTTTTTCCCTTATAGTAAAACGTTATGATCACCCTCGGCTCCACAAACAATCACAATAAACAACACTCATGTTTTCTTATCCTGTTAGAATTGCATTGATCGCCGCTTTAGGCGGTTTCCTGTTTGGCTTTGAAACCGCCGTAATATCCGGTGCGGAAAAGACGATTATGGAATTATGGTCGCTCAGCCCTTTCTGGCTGGGGTTCACGGTCGCGTCCAGCCTGATCGGGACCGTACTGGGCTCGCTGGTGGTAGGTATACCTGCCAGGGTGTATGGCCGCAAGAAGGTTCTGCTGGCAATAGCTTTACTGTATGTCGTTTCCGCTATTGGTTGCGCTTCCATTTCAGCCTGGCTCTTATTTGTATTATTCCGCTTTATGGCAGGTGTTGCAGTTGGCGCATCGTCGGTGGTAGGGCCTATGTATATTTCGGAGATCTCTCCGGCTCCGCTGCGAGGCAGGCTCGCAGGGTCCTTTCAGCTGAATATAGTGGGAGGGATCTTCATCGCTTACCTGACCAATTTTCTCTTTGCCGGTATGGGAGATGATTCCTGGCGCTGGATGCTGGGCATCATGGTGGTACCGGCAGCCCTGTTTGCGATATTGTTAAGAACAATTCCCGAAAGTCCCCGCTGGCTGATACTCAACAACCGGGAGGGAGAAGCGGTGCCCGTTATGCAACGCTTGCAGGAGCCGGATGTACCCGGCGCCATCAAGGCCATCAGGGAATCTGTCAAAACACACCAGGAGCACCTGTTCCAGGGGAGATATGCCAAGCCGATCCTGTATGCGGTATTGCTGGCTATGTTCAACCAGTTGTCGGGCATTAATGCCATCCTGTATTATGCTCCCCGCATTTTTGAACTGGCGGGTTTCAGCAAAGCGGAGGCTTATCTGCAACCGGTATATATCGGGGCTGCCAACCTGTTGTTCACTTTACTGGCCATGACCGTTATTGATAAATTCGGCCGTAAGACATTGTTGCTGATCGGCTCCCTGGGGATGATCCTGTTCCTGGGCCTGACTGCCTACGCATTCAGGGACCCCGCTCACCTGGGCGGAAATGTGCTGATCTACCTGATCGGGTATATCGCCTTTTTTGCCTTCTCACAGGGCGCGGTGATATGGGTATTTATTTCCGAGATCTTCCCTAACTCAGTAAGATCGCAGGGAGGGGCATTGGGCAGCTTTACCCATTGGATAATGGCAGCCATTATTTCCTGGACTTTCCCCATCATTGTTGCCGGCAGTGAAAAGGGCGGATTTTATTCCTTTGTGTTCTATAGCGGTATGATGTTATTGCAGCTGCTGTTTATCTGGAAGGTGATGCCGGAAACCAAGGGGCGGTCTCTGGAAGAGATCCAGAAAGAACTGGGCATAGAATAAGCCTTACACTGGCTTACCACAAGTGTGCAGCCTCCTGCTTACAGGCTGTTTTCTATAGCATTAGAGGCACAGTTCTATAGCGATCGCTATAGAACTGTGCCTCTAATGTAGTACCAATGCGCCTATAGGTAGGAACCGGTATACCTGTCGCACACCGTTTGTACCGAAGCTCATACTGTCTTTTTACCGGTCATCCCAGGGCTGCGGTCCGGGTTCACTTTTATTTGCTATTTTTAGTGATACTCGAAAAAATCAAACCAAACCAAATGAAGCAATTATTAACAGCCTTGACTTTACTGTTGTCCCCAGGCATTTTGTTAGCCCAGAAGGGAGATTTTGTATTGAAGGGCAAAATCGGCAGTTGGAATGCACCTGCCAAACTACAACTTGTTTACCGGAACGGAGGTGTTGACGTAAAGGACTCTGCCGTGTTAAAAGACGGTACATTTCAATTCAAGGGAACGGTAGATGGTCCTTCGCAGGCCATGATGGTATTAAAGCATGTCAATCCGCCGGCCGACCCAAGAGCCCGTGATATGATCGTTTTCTACGTTGAAAAAGGCACTATCACCCTGAGCAGCCCTGACTCTTTGCAGAAGGCTACTTTTGCCGGCTCCCAGATAAATACTGATAATCAACGTTTACAGGATGCTTTGAAACCGGTGGGTGCGCTTTTCGGACAGTTGAACGCCGAGTACATGGCTGCCGACGACGAGAAACGCGGTTCCCTGGAATTCCGCCAGTACCTCGACCAGAAAGTAGAAGAGATCCGTAAACAGGAAAAGGCTGTTTATGTGGATTTTGTAAAGAACAATCCTAAATCCCTCATCAGCCTGGATGCGCTGCAGCAATATTCAGGTGGTATGCCGGACGACCTGGGCCAGATCGAATCTATGTACAATAGCCTGGATGCCAAGGTGAAAAGCAGTAAAAGCGGACAGGAATATGCGAAACTGCTGAATAGCTGGAAGTCTACCGCCATCGGGGCAGAAGCGCCCCTGTTCACACAGAACGATACCCTGGGCAAACCGGTGAACCTGAAAGACTTCCGTGGCAAATATGTGCTGGTGGATTTCTGGGCTTCCTGGTGTGGCCCCTGCCGCGCAGAGAATCCGAACGTGGTGGCAGCCTACAACAATCACAAAGACAAGGCTTTCACCATCCTGAGCGTATCGCTGGACCAGCCAAATGGTCGTGATGCCTGGCTGAAAGCTATTCATAAAGACAACCTCACCTGGACGCATGTATCTGACCTGCAGTACTGGGATAATGCCGTTGCGAAAATGTACGGTGTAAGATCAGTGCCCCAGAATTTCCTGCTGGACCCCGAAGGAAAGATCGTGGCTAAGAACCTGAGAGGGGAGGAGCTGGATAAGCGCCTGAGTGAAATACTGAAATAATCTACCCGTTTTATAAAAGTAGTCCATAGCAGATCGAAATTGTTGTACGGTTATTAGCAGATCAATGATTAAATTGGTAAGCTAAGTAACCCACCAACAGGGCCGGTACGCTATGGACTATTTGTTTTCAGATAGTTTATGCCGAAGGCTTTAATACGGAAAAATAACCCGATATGGACCGTTTTATAGAAGACAAAGACATTCAATGGGAAAACCCCGACCCGGGCATCCGCCGGAAGGTAATGGCCTATAATGAGCAGCTGATGATGGTAAAAGTAGCATTCGAGCAGGGAGCGGTAGGAGCGATACATGAGCATTACCACTCACAGATCTCGCATGTGGAAAGTGGGGTATTTGAGATCACCATTGATGGGGAAAAGAAGGTACTGAAGGCAGGCGATGCCTACTATATTCCTCCGCATGTCTTACATGGCGCCCTGTGCCTGGAGCCGGGGGTATTGATAGATGTGTTTAGTCCCCACAGGGAGGATTTCATTAAGTAAGTTGGTGATTCCCAATGAAGAGGAAAGCTTATATTTCAGCGGCCTCTGGAAATTCAGTACATTTATTTCACTTCAATTTTTCACCCTAAAAGCGAATAACATGTTGTCACAAAGAATGCAGGAGGCCCTGAACCGTCAGGTGGTAATGGAAGCGCAGTCTTCCCAGGCATATCTGGCAATGGGCAGCTGGGCCGAAATACAGCCCGGTCTGAAAGGCGTAACCAAGTTTTTCTTCAAGCACAGCGATGAGGAGCGGTTCCATATGCTGAAGCTGATCCATTATATCAACGAAAGGGGTGGTTTTGCCATTATACCGGCGTTGGCCCAACCGGTTCTGACCTTTGTTTCCCTGAAAAAGGCATTTGAAGAGTTGTTTGCCCACGAGGTCAAGGTGAGTGAGAGCATTAATGACCTGGTGGATATTGCGCTGGAGGAAAAGGACTATGCCACCCATAATTTTCTGCAATGGTATGTAAATGAACAGATTGAGGAAGAGCGGGTGGCCAGGGAATGTAATGACAAGCTGGAACTGATCGGTGATGACAAGAGCGGTTTGTACCTGTTTGACCGTGATATTATGACAATGGAACAGGAATAAATTGATTGACAGATACTTATATACCCGCTCTGCGCAGGCAGGGCGGGTTTTTTATTGCCCGGTCAATAACCCTGTTTTTCTAATGTATCGCAGATAATATATATTATAAATAATTAATTCAGAAAGTTTTATTATTTTTATTTGCCATATACTTTTACTACATTGCTGTCTGAAATATAATGAAAAGTTAGAATGCAAAAGGAGGTTAATATAAATGATCTATGGGAGCGCATCACGGTTGATAGCGACTCTAAATCATTTGAGGTTTTTTTCCATGAATTAAACCCCAGGCTCGTGAAGTTTTGCACAATGTACGTTCATTATCAACAAGTTGCGGAAGAGATAGTTTCCGATGTATTTGTAAAATGCTGGATGGACAGGGCAAAAATGAGGGACGTTCTCAAGCCTGAGACGTACCTTTTCATTGCTGTAAAGAACCATGCATTAAACTACAATAAGCGTTTTTCCAGTCTTCAACTGGTGAATATAGACGACCATGAAGGCGGTGCACAGCTGGTCAATGCTGCTTCCCCCGAGATGGAACTAGAAAAGAAAGAGTTATTCTTCAGGATGGATCAGGCTATTTCTTCCCTGCCCCGCCAGTGTAGCATTATATTCCGGCTGGTGAAGGAAAATGGGATGAAATACAAGGAGGTTGCGGAGATCCTGAATATATCCCCCCGTACGGTGCATACGCAGATGTTGCGTGCAATGAAAAAGATGACAGTTGCCATGGAGCCTTATCTGAAAAAGGCGGGCAGGCAGGCCTCGGATAATATTACAGATAGTATTATAACGACATTGCTGATAATATCAATATTTATGGGTAATTAACCCTTTAATATATATGTTAAAAAAAATTTTAAACCTTGTAAGCATATTAGGTACTAAATGTTGTCTTATATACAAAGGGTTATTCCATCGGACAATGAGTGAACGTTTTTTTGAAATTGTTATAAAGGACCTGGCTGGTGATTCAACACCAGAAGAAGGCCAGGAACTGCAACATATCATGAGTGAGGATGCTGTCTTCGCCAGACAGTATGAGCTGTTCCGCATGTACTGGGCCCAGAATCATCATGATCATATTGACAGCAGAAGACTTTTTTCTAATGTGCAGACGCGTATCAGTGAATTGGAGAAAGAAGCCGGTACGTCAGTCATCGAACCTCTGATGACGCCAGTACGCGGTAAAGGCCGCCTGGTATGGATGTCTGGTGTTGCTGCTGCGGTAGCGCTCCTGATCTCAGCCGGCGTGTACTACTACAACTCACTGCATGAGCCGCTTGTAGCCAAGTATACTTCAAAAGGGGAGAAATCCACCTTTATGATGGAAGATGGCACGCGGGTTACGCTGAATGCGGACAGTAAGCTGGAATATGCAGCTAATTTCCCGCAGGAGAGCCGTGAAGTGTATCTGACCGGAGAGGCTTTCTTCGATGTGCACAGCGATGCACGGAAGCCTTTCATCATTCATGCCAATAACATGGATATTAAGGTACTGGGTACAGCTTTCAACGTAAAATCGTATCCTAACGAAACATCGACAGAAGCAACACTGTTGAAAGGGGCAATAGAAGTAACGGTAACAGACAATCCTTCTGAGAAGATTGTACTGAAACCATCCCAGAAACTGGTCGTAAACAATGACGATCCCAAGAAAAAGAAGTCAGTGAGCCTGAAAGATGCAGCACCTGCATTAACTACCCTGACTTACTTCCAGCAAAAGGATACTGTTATCATGGAAACATCCTGGCTGCAGAACAAACTGGTATTCCAGGATGAAGATTTTGAAACACTTGCAAGAAGAATGGAACGCTGGTATAATGTCAGCATCCGCTTTAACCGGAGTGGCATGAAGCAGCTGAGGTTTACAGGCATCCTGGAAGGAGAAACAGTCGCGGAAGCATTCAGCGCGTTGCACCTGACGGAAGATTTCAGTTACAGAATAGAAGATTCAACGATAGTTATATATTAATCAGGAGAGTACGGAAAAAGAAAAACGATTAAAAATTATCCTTTCAAACATTGAAAGGTGAGATGAGGACCCTATGAAGCCGATACCTATGTCTATGATTACACCGTATGTATTCGCTCGTTCATTTCACCAGAAACAAAGTATTAACGCCTAAAATTTTGTCTATGGGAAAAGAGATCGACTACTACTAGATAAAGCAGGCACCGTTCTTAAATGGTACCTGCCGGCAAAGAAACTTATATCCTTGAATGAATGGTTTTTTGAACGAATCCTGACATTTGAAAGACTTTAATCACCCTTAACATCTAAGTTATGACGTTTATCCTACGCCCCAGGGGCGTAAAGATCCCTTACGGGCTTTTAAAGCCAATGCTACTTATGAAATTAGTACTAGGACTGGTGCTTACCATGAGTCTGAACGTACACGCGGCCGCCCGCGCAACCAAGATCACTCTTAACCTCCGTGATGTTGAATTTAAGAAAGTACTGACTGTTATCGAAAGTCAGAGCGATTACCGTTTCATGTTCAGCAACAGGAACATTCCGAGTGACAACAAAGTAGATATTAACGTAAAAGACGCACAGATCACTACAGTAATGGATCTGATATTGAACAATTCCGGTTTTACTTACCAGGAGCTGTCCAACAATCTGATCGTTATCATGCCAAAAGGCGCTCAGCTGAAAGCTATTAAAGTTACCGGTAAGGTATTGGACCAGACCGGTGAGGCTTTGATCGGAGCTTCTGTAAAGATCAAAGGGACTTCTGATGGGGTAGCAACGGATGAAAATGGTGCATTTACCATTAGCGTTCCGGACGATGCAGTACTGTTAGTGTCATATGTAGGTTTTAAAACACAGGAAATTCCTGTAAATGGTAAAACCGCCATCACTATCACACTGCAACCAAATGAAAAAATGATGAATGAAGTGGTAGTAACTGCACTGGGTATCAAAAGAGAGCAAAAGGCTCTCGGATACGCAGTAAGTACTATCACTTCTGAACAGATCACTGCTGCCGGTGCCACCAACTTTGCCTCTGCCTTATATGGTAAGGCAGCTGGTGTGAAGATCACAACTGCTCCAGGTGGTGCTACGAGCGCGGTGAATATACAGATCCGTGGTGTGAACTCCCTCAACTACAACACGCAACCGCTGTATGTAGTAGATGGTGTGCAGATCAGGAACAACAACGAAAAAGGTGCAGCAGGTACCAACAACGCTGACTACTGGGCTGACCCACGTATCCGTGGTAACGGTATCCTGGATATCAACCCTGCCGACATCGAAAGCCTGACCGTATTGAAAGGTGCAAGTGCTACCGCGCTGTATGGTTCTGATGCGGCAAGTGGTGTGGTGGTAATCACTACCAAGAAAGGTATGAAAGGAAGAGGTTTGGGTGTTGATCTGAACTATTCACATACTGCCGAGCGAATTGCTTTTGCTCCTCAGTATCAGAACGTCTACGGTCCCGGTTATGACAGAAAGACCGCCGGTTCGAACACTAACGTAGATGGTTGGGTACCCATTGGAACAGATGGAACAGTAAGGCCTTACTTTAGGGCCTACGCCCAGTTCGGTCCGAAAATGGATGGACAGATGGTGCCCTGGTGGGATGGTAGTATGCATCCTTATTCACCCCAACCCGACAACTATAAACAACTCTTTCAGAAGGGATACAATTCAAATTTGAATGTATCCCTTTCGAACATGACGGAAAAAGCGAATTACCGTTTCTCTTATACCCGTAGCGACTATAAAGGTATCCAGGTTGGTGGCGATCAGCAGCGTAATACTTTCAACCTGAACAGTACTATCAAGCTGCATAACAAAGTGAGCCTGGATGTTGTAGGTGGTTATGTAAATACAAAGATCACGAACCGTCCGCTGCAAATGGCACGTATCTTCAACGATTTTAACGGATTCTTCTCACGTGCCGAGGATATGGGTATCATATTCGATAAGTATAAGACCTCCAAGGGATATAAATGGGTACCATATGATAAGCCACAGTGGAACCCTGACGAGGCTTTAAAATATAACATACGTCCGTCAGAAGTACTGAACCTGCTGTGGTATCAGCTGCGTAACCAGGAAGTTGAGAAGCAGGATCGTTTATTGTCCAGCGTAACATTGAACATTGACCTGGCGAAAGGCCTGAAGTTCCGTACCAGGATAGGTAACGACTTTACGAGCCTGAATATCGAAACCAAGAAGTACAACGAGTATCCGATCGCATTCAACGGCGGAACGAGCACTGGTCAATATGCAGTGGCTAAAGGACGTTATTCTATCTTTTATAGCGATCAGTTGCTGACCTTCGCCAAAGATGAGGAAACAAGGAAATTTGGATACTCATTCAGCGCCGGTCTGCAGACACGTAAAGAAACCTACAGTGATCAGAACTCTTCTACCAATGGTGGTCTGGTTACTGCAAACTGGTTCAGTATCAATAACTCCTATAATGTTCAGAATACCTCAGAACAGCGTAGCGGAGCGTTTAAGTACGCTTACCTAGGTATCATGAACCTGAGCTACATGAACTACTTATTCCTGGAAGGTACCGCCCGTCAGGAGTATTCATCAACACTTCCTTCCGGCAATAACAGTTACTTCTATCCATCAGTGAACACGAGCTTCGTCTTCACAGAGGCTTTCCATCTGCCAACGCTCTTTACTTACGGTAAGGTGCGTGCTTCTTACGGTCTCGTAGGTAATGCTCCTCCTCCGTTTGAGTCGAACGTTACCTATACGCAGAAACCAATTTCTTCTGTTAATGGTTCTGTACCCTTACTGGTAGCGCAGAACAACTATGGTAATGAAGCGCTGAAGTCAGAGAAGAAAAAAGAACTGGAAATCGGTACGGAAGTGAAAATGCTCCATAACCGTCTGGGTGTGGACATCTCTTACTATGACAGCCGTGTCACCGACCTGTTGATGCGTTTGAACGTTGCAGTAAGTAATGGTGCAAACACAAGGATCACCAACGTAGGTGAACTGCACAGTAAAGGTCTGGAGGTTGCATTGACAGCTACGCCGGTTGCCAGGAAGATCAAATGGAGCACCCGTTTGAACTTTGCAACAAATACATCAAGTGTTGAACAGTTGACGCCAGGTGTAAACCAGATCGTGATGCTGTGGGCTGCAAGGAACGCCCTGAAAGTGGTTGCCGAGAAAGGCCAGCCTATTGGTAATATTTATATGTACCCGCGCCTGAAAGATAGCAAAGGTAATTTTGTGATTAATGACAATGGACTGTATGTTATTGACGATAGCAAGTACGAGAAAATGGGCAACCTGCTTCCTAAGATAGTAGGTGGTTTTGCGAACACGATCAACTATCATAACCTGTCCCTCGACTTCATGATCGACTACCGTTTCGGTGGAATGATCGTATCTACGCCACTGAAATATCAGACCGCTGCGGGTATGTTTAAAAACACCCTGGAAGGTCGTGATGCGGAACACGGCGGTATTCCATATTACATTAATACCGCTGGTGAGATGGTGCAGCTTCCAAGTCATACCTCAGTTCCTCCGAATGGAAAGGTTTATCATGATGGTATGATCCTGGATGGTGTAACGAAAAATGGCCAGCCAAACACTAAACTCATTCAGGCGGGATATTACTATTTTAACACGTTTAATGACGATCCTCAATCCTGGAACATACCGGCCTTACAAAAGAACGACTATGCAAAACTGCGCGAACTGGTACTATCCTATACCGTTTCAAAAGGAACAGCAGCGAAACTGCGTTTGCAAAGCCTGCGCCTGTCGCTGATAGGAAGAAACCTCATGTATGTTTACAGAACTATGAAGAATCTTGATCCTGAAGCGCCAATGGGTGGTAGCTGGTTAAAACAGGGTATCGATGAAGGTTCTTCCGGTGCTACCCGTAGCTATGGTTTCAGCTTAAACGCCAGTTTCTAATTAATTTATTGTGACTTGCTACAAACAGTTATGATTATGAAAAAAACATTAATAAATATAAGTTGTTTTGCTGCCCTCGCCATTGGTATGGTGGGTTGTAAAAGCCAGCTCGATGATTACTACGTAGACCCTGACAAAACAACTAATCCTACTATTGAGAAACTCTTCTCATCCATAGAGGATAATAACCGCGCAAGACCGAACTATACGGAAATGCGTACCATTGCTTTACCAATGCTGGCTGCATTCTGTCAGACAGCTACGATAGACAATAAAGAGGAAAGATATGTGCAGCCTGCGGGACCTGTACAGGATCTCTGGAATGATTATTATACGCCAAGTAACCAGGGAAGTGATCTGAACTATAATACCGGTAATGGTATTGTGGCCCAGTATCGCACTATGCAACGTCTTTACAGTAACCTGCCGCTCGATGAGCGTCCTAACTTTCAGATCTTCATGATGGCAGGCAAGGCATTGTTACTTGACCAGACAGCACAGATGATCGATATGTTTGGAGATATCCCTTTTACTGAGGCAGGATCACTGGATATGAGCAACACCATATCAAATGCAAAATTCCAGGATCAGAAGGCACTTTATGACACTGTGCTGATAGGATTGAAGGATGTCGCTGACTGGTTTACCGGTACAACTCCGAATGCCATTGCAAGTGCATCTTTCACCGCGCAGGACTATCTCATGAGAGGAAGTATCGATAAATGGCGCCGTTATGTGAATTCAATCCGTCTGCGCTACCTGATGCGCATTTCTATGGTTGATGAAGCAAGAGCAAGAACAGAGGTACAGGAAATTCTCGCTAATCCGATCTTATATCCACTGGTGGACGGAGATGGAGTAGGTGATAACTATAGCCCGGCAAGTACGGATATATTATTGTATCAGCTGACAAACTACAGCAATACGCCTATGAACTCATTCACCGAGATCAGGGGCCAGATTGCACCGGACTATATGCTGAACACAGTAATGAAACCGGCAAATGACCCACGTATTCCGTTTATGTTTGACAAGAACACCACCAAAGAGGGTAAACCAAACAAAGAATACGTTGCGATGCCTAACACAGCAATTCTCCAGGGTGATAGCATTTCTTACTTTGCAACATATGACTCCACTACTTACCTGACCAATGGTAAGCTGCCTGGTATTTACATATCTGCTTCTGAAGTAAACTTCCTGAAGGCCGAAGCATTCGAACGCTGGGGCCTGACAGGTGGTACCGCACAGGGCAGTTACGAACTGGGTGTTCGCCAGGCCATCGCATTCATGTATTTCCTGTATAGTCAGAACCCTAACAACCGTGAAGGGTTAACAATGCCGTCGTCGATCACAATTAGTCAGTTCCTGACGCAGCCTTCCATTGCTTATTCGGGTGATTCCAATACGAAGCTCGCAAAAATATGGACGCAGAAGTGGCTGCACTTCAACGTGCTGCAGGCAAGACAGGCATGGGCAGAATGGCGCCGCACCGGTTATCCGCAGGTATACACCCTACCGTCAGGAAGGGTTGGTTACGAACTGCCTCCTACCAGGTTCCTTTATCCTGCAAGTGAGGTGGCTTATAACAGCAGCTATGATGACGCTATGAGGGCAAAAGATAAACGTGACGCAAAAATTTTCTGGATGAAAGAATAACAGACAGGCTTTAAGAATTATAATTTAGATGGGGGGCAAGGCCACAAAGCTAACAATGGCAGACATTGTTATCTTTGTGGCCTTGTCAATTTTATAGCACAGTACAATGAAAAGATATCTTCTCGCAGCCGGGCTGGCGATAGGCTCGTTACTGCAGGCAGCGGCGCAGCAGAAAGCAGTATTGGTAAAAGATGAATTTATCATGCAGCACCCGCCTGTACCTGCGGCTCATGCCTCCACCATTACAGAACTACCGGGAGGGGAGCTGCTGGCGGCCTGGTTTGGCGGTAGCAGGGAAAGCGCGCCCGATGTTTCCATCTATACATCCCGGTTCCGGAAGGGAAAGTGGTCTACGCCGGTGATCGTTGCTACCGGCATCGTGAATGATGCTGCCCGCTATGCCGCCTGGAACCCGGTATTACTTACCACCCGCAGCGGCAGGATCCTTTTATTCTATAAAGTAGGGCCCAATCCCCGTGAATGGTGGGGACTTATGCAATCCAGCACCGACAATGGCCGTACCTGGTCTGCCGCCGAACGACTGCCGGACGGCATACTCGGGCCGATTAAAAATAAACCGGTACAACTGGCGGATGGTACTATTCTCCACCCTTCCAGTACGGAGAGCCTGGATGAAAAGCAATGGCATATACATGTGGAGCTGTCAGACAGCACAGGACATAATTGGAGGCGGATAGCGATAGATTGTGATACATTTGGGGTGATACAGCCTTCCATACTGTTTCATCCGGGAAATCGCCTGCAAATGCTATGCAGGAGCCGTCAGAATGTGATTGTCCAGACCTGGTCCGACGATAACGGGCAGACCTGGTCGCCGCTGAGCAGGCAGGAACTCATGAATCCCAATTCCGGCATTGATGCGGTGACTACCCGGAAAGGGCTGCAGGTGCTGGTATACAACCCGGCAATAGCAGGTAAGGACTGGTGGCTGGGAAGGAATGAGCTGCGGGTAGCAGTATCAAAAGATGGAGAACACTGGAACGACGTGTATGAGCTGGTGAAACAGCCTAAGGGAGAGTTTAGTTATCCTGCTGTTATCCAGACGAAAGACGGTCGCTTACATATTACTTATACATACAATCGTGAGAATATTAAACATGTGGTGCTGAAGTTAAAAAGGAACTAAGCGCTGATACTGGTTTATAAACTGATGTTATGATGAAACAACCTGAAGTATGGATGCGGGGACCGGTAGCAGGAGTACCCGCCTTGCTGCAGCCAGTGGCGCATACGCTCTTGCAGGCGCAGGAAGAGATACATGCCCTGATGGAACATTTCCCCGAAACATTACTGTGGCAGCAACCTGCCGGAGTAGCCTCAGCGGGATTCCACCTGCAGCACATTGCCGGAGTGCTGGACAGGTTATTTACCTATGCAGCAGGAGAAGCCTTGTCAGCCACACAACTGGACTACCTGGCGGAAGAAGGCAAACAGGCCCCCGGCGTGACGGTCAATAGCCTGCTGGCTGTATTGGATGCGCAGGTAGTGGCTGCTGTTGCGACTTTGAAGATTATAGATGAAGGCAGCCTGACAGCGTTCCGGGGCGTAGGCAGGAAGCAATTGCCTTCTACGGTGATGGGCTTATTGTTTCATGCGGCTGAACATACCATGCGGCACACCGGCCAGTTGCTGGTGACAGTGAAGATGCTTGTTAATTCATAGCATCGGTCGACTATCGGCCATGTAAAGCAACCTGTCAGGAACTACGCACATTCCATACATGATAAAATGGTTGACAGATTTTCATTTGAGCGCTGCGGCCCTACTGCATAATACATTAATTGTTAATGAACATTAAACATTGTTAACGCAATTCAAAACCCCCTGTTTCCATTTTACTTTGTTAAAAAGTTCTCTATTTTTACTTCAGATTGCTAAATCGATTTTACTAATCTGTATATGTAGAGGAAGCCATCCAGGAGTTATAAACGTAATGAAAAAAAGGGGACAGATACGCTATATGCGGGCGTAATTTGTCCGGAGCTGACGTTATCGAACTATTGAACTAATTATTCATTTACAAAAAGCCTTTTGCTTATTTAAACCAGAATCGCCGGAAACAAAAGCAGGCACAACCTCCTGATTTTGTTTGGGGATTACTACTTAAGCCTCCGCTGCGCGTGCAGGGAGGGTAATAAAGACTTTATCACCGTAACATTTAAACCTCGCTGCAGATGCGGCGGAGCGTAACGGGACTTTATTGTCGCAATATTTAAACCCCGCTGTAAACACAGCGGGTGTAATGGGAATTTATTGCCGTAACATTTAAACCTTGCTGCAGGTGCAGTGAGCGTGATGGGAGTTTATTGTCTCAACATTTAAACCTCCGCTGCAAAGGCAGGGAGCGTAACAGGGTCTTATTGTCGTAACAGTTTGCCTAATACCAAAATTTAAGTATATGAAGAGAGGATTCTCATTTCTTTCTCGGGTATCTCTACACAGCCTATGGATGCTACTCCTATCGCTGGTAGCTTTTTCACAATCCCGAACTATCTCCGGTAAAGTCACAGAGACGCCGGGCAATGCACCTTTACCTGGTGTTACCGTACAGGTTAAAGGATCCGCTAAAGGAACACAAACAGGTCCCGACGGAACGTATAAACTGGAAGTACCACAGGGTGCTACCACGTTAATTTTCACGTTTGTTGGTTACAAGAAGGAGGAACTGCCTATCGCTGCTTCCGGTACAACAAATGCCAGCCTGTCCGCAGACGTTACTGCATTGAAAGATGTTGTGGTAGTAGGATATGGTACACAGAAAAAATCAGAAGTTACTTCTGCTGTTACTTCTATCACTGCTGAAGATTTCAGACAGAGTGGTGCACGTAATGCGCTCGACCTGGTACAGGGTAAAGTGGCCGGTCTGCAGATCAGCCGCCTGGGAGGTACCAACCCGAATACCGGTGTGGCTATTCAGTTACGCGGTGTTACTTCATTGACAGGAACACAACAACCCCTTGTCGTGATCGATGGTATTCCGAATGGTAATCTTGACCTGTTGCAACAGGATGATATCGAATCAATCTCTGTACTGAAAGATGGCTCTGCTGCCGCGATATATGGTACGCAGGCCAATGGTGGTGTGATCCTGGTTACGACAAAACGTGGTAAGAAAGGTCCGGCACGGGTTGATTATAATACATACTTCCGTAAAGAATATGTACAACGCAGGCCGGATTTCTTAAGTGCTGATGAATTTGCGGCTAAAATTGCAAGCGGAGAAATCATCGCGGAAGATAAAGGGCACAGAACGGATTTCGTGGACTTGCTGGTAGACCATGGCAATCTTTCTCAATATCATAACCTCGCGGTATCCGGAGGGAATGAAAACTCAACCTACCGCGCAAGTATGTACTACCAGAACCTGGAAGGTATACTGAAAGAGAATGCGCGCCGTCAGTATGGTGGCCGTCTGAATATTGTCTCAAAAGGACTGAATGACCGTTTAACTACTCAGATCAATTTAGCTACCAACTTCAATAAAGCTAACCGTTTGACAGATGGTGGTAACCTGGCAGGCTATTATGCATTCCAGCCTACTTATTCTCCTTATAATGCAGATGGTTCCTGGTACTTCGAAACGACCAGCACCAATGAACTGGCCCGCCTGTACCAACAGACCAACATGCGCCAGCAACAGACTACTTCCGGCGACGCCAAACTAACACTGGATCTTATCAAAGGGTTGAAAGCCTCCCTGTTCGGTTCCCTGCAACGTGATAGCTGGACCGACGGAGCTTATGCTGATCTTGCCTCAGAGTTATCCAAAGAAAGCTACCAGGGTACCGGTTACGCTTCCCAGAACAATGAGATGTCTAATAAGTATGCTTTAGAGCCAACTGTAGAATATAACATCAGTATCAATAATAAGCATAACATTACCGCGATCGGTGGTTATAGCTACCGTTATGAGGTATATCAGGGCTTCAATGCTAATAACTACGGCTTTGTGAATGATAGGTTCGAAGAGAATAACCTGAACGCCGGTAACCAGTTGAAACTTGGTAAAGCAGGTATGGGTAGCTATAAAAATGATAATACCCTTATCGCATTCTTCGGAAGAGTGAACTATGCATTCGGCACAAAATATATGTTGTCTGCCATACTGCGCCGCGAAGGTTCTTCCCGCTTTGGGGCCAATAACAAATGGGGAAACTTCCCGGCTATTTCCGCTGGTTGGAATATGAAAGAAGAGTCTTTCATGAGTGATGTAACATTCATCGATCAGTTAAAATTGAGGGCTGGTTATGGTGTAACAGGTAACTCAGGTATCAATAACTACAGCTCCCTGGTAACAATGGGCACCGGTGGTAACTATATCAACCCGGACGGTGTATGGCGTCAGACATATGGTCCTAACAAGAACCCTAATCCTGATCTTAAATGGGAGAAAAAAGCAGAGTTGAATGTCGGTGTAGATTATGGTTTCCTCAGAGGCCGTTTAACCGGTTCTGTTGATGTATTTACACGCAAGACTTCAGATGTACTGGAATCATTTACTGCTCAGTTGCCTCCCTTCGTAACAGATAACGTTTATGCAAACGTGGGTACACTGAAGTCCAATGGTTTTGAGATCACTATCAACTCCACAAACGTTGATATGAAAGATTTCCGCTGGACAACCGATGTGGCTTTCAGCACTGCCACAACGAAACTTGAAAAATTTTCCAACAGCCTATACAAGGCAACGTTCAAAGAATATGGCGCTATAGGTGGATTTGGAGCATTGGGTAACGCTATCCGCACCTACGAAGGTGGTAAGCTTGGCAATTTCTATGGTAAACGTTTTGCTGGTCTGACACAGGATGGCCTGTGGCAATTCTACAAAAAGGATGGGACAAAAGCATCTGCTGATCAATTGAATAGTGAAACAGACTTTGCTGTGATCGGTAACGCTATTCCTAAGTATTACCTGTCTGTGACCAACAGCTTCAAATATAAGAACTGGGACTTGCGTGTATTTATGCGCGGCCGCATGGGATATCAGGTACTGAACACCATGGAGATGTTCTATGGTACAAAGAAACAGCTGCCCAACAACGTATTGCACTCTGCATTTACCAAACACGCTGCACTGAAAGATGGTTATCAGTATTCCAGCTATTACATTGAGAACGGTGGTTATATGAAACTGGATGAGGTAACGCTGGGCTACAATGTTCCCTTTAAGGGCAACAAATACATCCGGAACATGAGGATCTACTTTACCGGCGGTAACCTGGCTACTATTACAGGATATTCCGGTAATGATCCTGACTTCATTAAAGACACAGGCCTGAACCCAGGTATTGATGCTTTGAACAACAGTGACAACCGTACTCCTTACATGAGCACAAGATCATTCATGTTCGGTCTTAATGTAGGTTTCTAAAAAAAATTAAAACATCAGGAATGAAACAATTTCGAAAAATAGCTACATATACAGCCCTGGCCTTGTTGCCGGTGTTTGCAAACAGCTGTACCGATTTATCTGAGAATTTATATGACCAGATAGCTACCGATGAATTCTACAATAATAAAAATGAAGTAGTATCTGCCGTATTAAGACCATATACACATGCCAATGCCTGGATCACTCCTTCAGGGCAAAATGGCTGGTGGAGACTGAGTGAACTGTCGGCCGACCAACTGGCCTGGCCTCAGAAAGGTCGTCACGGTTACGATGGTGGTAACTGGATCCGCCTGCATTATCATACATGGACCGTTGATGATGGTCCAATAAGGGATTGCTGGCGGTTAGTATGGATGGGAACTGGTTTTTGTACTACCGCAATTGAGAATATAGAGAAGCGTGATGCCGGCGCCATGGGCTTAACACAGGCAGAAAAGGACGGGTATACTTCCGAACTGAGATTATTGCGTGCTTTCCATTATCTCCGCATTATGGACCTCTGGGGTAATGTGCCTATCATCACTAAAGTAGGGGAGCCAACAAGTCCTGCTACAGCCACGCGTAAAGAAGTGTTTGAATTTGTTGAAAAGGAGATCAAGGACAACATCGATAAAGCGCCTCATTTGTCTAAAGCATTGTTGGGACGTATGTCTAAAGAAGGTGCTTATGCGATGCTGGTGGAATTATACCTGAACGCAGAAAAATGGTCTGGTACTGCTCGTTGGGACGATTGTATTGCAGCCGCTGATCAGCTGATTCAAGGTGGTGCTGGCGGTGTAAATGGTGCGTTGGCACTTGATACTAACCTGATCGACACTTATGCTCCGGATAACAGCAATATTGCTAAGGAGAACATTTTCTCCATTGCCTATGATTTTCAGATCTCTGACTTTACTCCATCATGGACCGGCGATTTCTATCATTTTGTACAGGGTAAGATCAATGGAAACGATCGTAATGGTAATGACGGGGTTGTTGTTATTCCTGGTGTATACACCACATTCGATGCAGCCGACAAACGCAAAAAGCAATGGATACTGGAAGGACCGCAATGGGTTTATGGCAGCGCAGACACCATACCTGTTATTACTACCGGCAACGAATATGATGGTCAGCAATTGGTATTTGTAGACAACATCCGCAAAAATAAAATTGGAAGCACAGTTTCCAATATGACAGAAGGGGAAGAGAACAGTGGTGTACGTTTCAATAAATACAAGCTCGGATCGGACAAAGATCCACACTACAGAAGTACTGACTGGGCTGTGTACCGTTTATCATGGGTATACTTCGCAAAAGCAGAAGCGTTGATGCGTAAGAATGGTGGTTCCGCCACACAGGAAGCTGTAGATCTGGTGAATACTGTACGTCAGCGTGCTTTCTCGCCTGAAGTATGGGATGCTCATAAATATACAACCAGCACATTGACTATGGATGAACTGCTGGCAGAAATCGGACGTGAATTCATCTTTGAAGGTTACCGCCGTCAGGTGTTGATCCGTTGGGGTAAATTCACTACAGGTACCTGGTGGGATCACAAGGCGTCCGAAGACTTCAGAACATTATTCGCGATACCTCAGAACCAGCGGGCCAACAATACCAACCTGGCACAGAATCCTGGTTATCCAAACTAACGTACTTAAGCTCGCATTGATCTCAATGCGGTTCCATAAACGATAGCGAATGCCGTCTTGTCCTTAGGGGTGAGGCGGCATTCGTGATTTATGGAATATTAAGATCGGAGGTAAAATGAGTGATATAGGTTGTCACAAAATGTAAGGAAAAGCAAAGTTTAAACGAATACGCAATTAGAGTGCGTAGGCGAGGATTTTCTTTGAAAAGATTTCTGAATTTTTAAAAACATATAGTTTGATAGCACGATAGTGGTATGTGTTTTTTGACTGAAAATGAGCACTTTTGTCTTTGAATGAAATTTGCGATTGTTCTCTATGCCAGTTGGTTTATTTTGTTTGAGCCTATCCTTCAATCTTGATAAATGTTTAACCTATTGAACAAATAATTATTGATAAGTGGCTTTGAGTGATTATGCTATGATGCCTCAGCCATCTGTGGATTTCTACTTTACAAAGTGTGATGTCAGCATTATAGATACATTATAATTTTTGACCTATAAATAGTTTTGCGGGTTAGATAACCCCGAGCGATGAGGGCGTCTTGTCGTGAAAAGGCGTGGTTATGCTTGCTGGATTCTAAATGTTGTTATTATCCCAAAAAAGCTTACGACGCGAAAATGAACTATTGTTCGGTGTTCAATTTGTAACATGTACTTCTTAGGGTGGATTATAATGAACCCGCAAACTTATTCAAAAGAATAACGAATTGTTATTCCTTGGTTAGGAAACAATAATGATGAGTAAAACCATAACGAAAGTGCTCCCAGCGACCATTCATCTGACAGGTAGTCCTCTTCCACCAGTGTTGGGCTACATAGTTATTTGTTGGGATAGTGTGTACTAAAGGAATGGAAACCAATTAATAATTGAGTATATAAAGACTAAATGAAAAAGAATAATCGAAAGCTTAAATTGGGAATATTATGTTTTTTTCTAGGTATGGGCTGTGCTGTAGCGCAAAGCCCGACAGACCAGCCGGCACTAATGAATATAACGCCCCCTAGCCCTAACGCGGCGGCCTTGGGGAAATTTGGTGATATTCAGATAGGACCGGCTACTGGCATTCCTCAGATTACAGTGCCTATATATAGTTATAAAAACATAGATAACACGCTGAAGTTGGATGTCAGTCTGGATTATCACGCTGGTGGTATTAAAGTGGATGAAGTTGCATCGAATGTAGGAAGTGGATGGGCGTTGGGAGCAGGTGGGGCTATTACCCGTACAGTGAGAGACATTTATGATGAAGCAGGGGTATTTGGATTCATGAATTCAATGGTGGTGTTAAATGAAGCTGAAGGCAATAAACGTGAGGGCTATGGTACGACTTCCAGTTATTTTAATTATATCGCCAGCCACAACGCAGATGGCCAGAATGATATATTTAGCTTCAATTTTGCTGGTAGAAGTGGCCAGTTTGTGTACGGCAAGAATAATGATTTTTTGATGTTGACCTCAAATAAATTGAAGGTTGAAAAGCAGCAGGGTGTGATCGTTAATGGAATCGCATCAGAAATGATTGGAAAGTTTACGTTGACTGATGAAAGTGGAGTTAAATATATTTTTGATGCGGTAGAATTCAGCGATAATGGTACTGCGCAGAATTACCATATGTGGACATCCTCTTGGTATTTAACAAAGATTATTTCGCCTTCGTCCAGGGATAGTATTATCCTTGAATACGAGCCAGAGTATACAAAGTATACCACCGGGAGATTTGTTACGATGACTTATGGACTTCCTGGATTTCCATCAAAAGACCGTGAAACATCTTACTCATCTGTTATCACGAATGGACAGCGTATTAAAAAGATCGCATTCCCGGATGGTGTCAATATCGCCTTTAGCTATGATACTGGAATTAGACAAGATATGCAGTTTAGTGAAGGGCTTGTCCGTCTGAAACAAATAAGTATTAGTGATGGTACTTTTACACGGGGATACAATTTATATCACGACTACTCTATAAACAGACTGACCCTTAGAAGAGTATCTCCTTACAGTTCGGTAGGAGAAGAAAAGGGCTATTCTTTTGATTATCTTGGCGTTTTACCATCAAGACTAGATAATAATCAGGATCACTGGGGGTTTTACAATACCAATCCCGGTAATGATTTGCTGCCCACGTATCAGTACCCTCCGACCGGGATTATATTGCAAGGTGGTAAGCGCGACACTGATACTGCGAGAGTCAAAATAGGAACTTTGAAAAGAATGACCTATCCAACAGGTGGTTACAGCGATTTCGAGATGGAAGCGAACTCCTCTGAAGATCCTCGTTTGACCGATTCCACAGTAACGTATATAAAACAGAAGAATTTTAATATGTCGGTTTACTGCAGTAGCAGTGCGCCTTCCGCCGAGCCATTTATTTTTAACGGCGATGCTGGAAGCACAACCATATTTAATGTTAATGTTTTCCAGTCTGGGGATTGCACTGGAGCCTGTAATTTCATAGTGCAGATAAAGAATGCATCTAACCAAGTTGTTACTACGCAAACTATAAACAATGATGGGTCGTATAATTACAAAGATTACTCATTTTCACTTGCTAATCTGGCGAAAGGAAACTATACCTGGTATGTTTATACAGAGGGTATGAGTTACGACAACTATATGACGATGAGCTGGACTGAAATTCGCAATCAGAATCCGGATACCATTAAAACGGTTGTTAAGCATCTGTATATAGGAGGAGTAAGAGTTAAGTCCGTGAAAACATATGACGGAATACGTGTTACACCTGCCATAGCAAAAGAATACCAATATACACAGGAAAATAGTGCGAAAAGTTCTGGTTCATTGGGTGTATTGCCTATATACGAATATCCAGTATATTATGAATATCATTGGTATAACACCCAAAGTCAGAACGCCCCATATGTTATTTATAATGGCAACGGCATTTCGAATGCAATAGTGCGTGTCAGCTCTCCGACCCAGACATTAGCTTGTATCAACGGTAGTCCGGTTATTTATAGTAGGGTGGTTGAAAAGCAAGTAAACAATGGGCAGAATAATGGGCATATCGACAGATATTTTACTTCCTATGCTCCGGGAGGGCTGGCAGGATATAATGTGTTCCCGTTTACCTCCCCTGAGTACTTCAATTGGAGTTTTGGACAATTGGAGAAAGAATTGATATATGATAAAAATGAGACACTCTTAAAGAAGACTGAAAACGAGTACATAACAACAATTGATAATTACCATTATAGTACGCAGCGCTTGCTTAATTTTACCTGTATTGCGTTGGGACCTGTTATGTACGAAGTAAATGCACCTTCGTTTGATTGGACTAAGGTTACTCAACCATATTATTATTTGGCAAAGACTTTCACTCCTGGTGCCGGAAGAAAAGACTTGAAAAGAAACATTGCGACTGAGTATGCTAATGGCCAAATCTTTCAGGTTCAGACAGATTATTTTTATGACACGGCGTTTAATATTAAAAGTGTGACAATGGCTAACAGCCTTGGTGAGAAACTGGAGAAAATAGTTACTTATCCCTATGAGTACACGAATCCTGTCGCAGTTGCAATGAAGGCACAGAATATGTACTCAAAAGAGATAGCGGTTGAAAATTGGAAGACAAAAGGTACGATGAGATATCTTACGGGTGGGTATATAAATCTATATATACAACATTCGTCAGGAATAAGGAGTTCGGGTATCGGAGCCTTCAGCTCTGCAGAGACAATAGCTTCTTCTTCTGTTGGAGCATTTAATCCGGCATTATTCAATAGGGATACTTATCTTTTTAAAGACCTGATATCATTTAGTCAATATACGTCTAAAGGCTACTTAAATGAACAAAGTAAAGTTGGCGATGTAAAACATGCGTATATATACGGATATAGGGGTAATTACGTTATTGCGGAAGCTGTAAACGCATTGGAAAGTGAAATTGCCTATACTGGGTTTGATGAAGATGGTAAGGGAAACTGGGTTTACACAGGCATACCGGCTTCCGATGTTACAGCATTATCCGGTGGTAAAGTGTATAATTTATCAACAGGACCTGTATCAAAAAATGGGTTGACATCCGGTAAAGCGTATAAAATTTCCTATTGGAGTAAGAGTGCTGCTGCTACGGTAAATGGTTCAACCGGCGTACAAAAGGCTGCGAGGAATGGATGGTTTTATTTTGAACATTTGTTATCTGCCGGAACAACATCTGTAACTGTTCAGGGTACCGCGCTAATAGACGAATTGAGGTTGTGTCCTGTGGATGCGACAATGCATACATATACATATCAGCCACTCTACGGCATTATAGGAGAGTGTAATGCGAAGAATGAATTCCAGTCATATCTATATGATGGATTAGGAAGATTAAAAGTTATTAAGGATCAAGATGGTAAGGTTTTGAAAGAAATTGATTACCAGTTCCAGGTGCCCGTTACAAAATAATAAGCCCTATAAATATGAAATTAGCTAAATATAAATTGTTGATAGTGATAGGAGTTGTTGGTACTATTTATTCAACTACGCTAAAAGCGCAAAAACCCGGCGGAATCAGGTCAATCGCCACTCCAGTCGCCACTCCAGGGTCATATACGCACTCGGCAATTAACTACATAAGAATATGGGAACCGGATATGCCATTAACAGATACCGCCGCAGTTTCTTCAGCTACCCGAAAAATTCGGGAGGTAAAGCAAACCACCCAGTACTTTGATGGATTAGGGCGTATTTTGCAGACGGTTAATAAGGGAATGAGTGGAAACGGTAGAGATATTGTAGCTCCGTCTGTCTATGATGAGTTCGGGCGGGAGGCGTTTAAATATCTTCAATACTCGCCTCAGACAGGTAATGCGACTGATGGTAAGTTCAAGATGAACCCTTTTAACGCACAGGATACCTTTTATCGCAACGGAGTGCTTAATCCAGGCGCAATTGGAGATCATATTTATTATGAACATAATGAGTATGATGGCTCTCCACTAAACAGGCTATTAAAGAGTTTCGCTCCGGGTGATAGTTGGGCAACGCGTCCAATAGAAAATCAATATCTAATCAATGCGGTGGCTGATTCGGTAAGAATATGGAATGTCGGAACAGGTATTCCAACAACCTCGGGGATTTTTCCCGCCGGACAGTTGCATAAGGAGGTGCTGATTGATGAAGCGGGGAATCAGATCATAGTATATAGAGATAAATCGGGAAATGTTGTCCTAAGAAAAGTACAAATATCTGCTTCTCTTGGTACTGCTCACATGGGATGGCTTTGCACGTATTATGTGTATGACGATTTCAATAATTTGCGCTTTGTTATTCCACCACTGGCTGTTGAGACTGCAATGATCAATGGTTGGAGTTTAACTCAACAGGCGGATGGACTTTGTTTTCAGTATCAGTATGATGAAAGACGACGAATGACGGTAAAGAAATTTCCGGGAGGAAGCCGAATATTTATGGTCTATGATACTCGGGACAGATTAGTATTTACCCAAGACTCCGTGCAACGCGCGAAGTCACCCATGGAGTGGTTGGTCACCTTTTATGATACACAGAATCGACCTACTATGACGGCTATTTATAGTGGAACGTCAACAAGAGAGGCATTACAGACAAGTATGAACGCAGCACCTGTGAATCAGACAATCACGTATACAATACCTCCTAAAGCAGATCTTACGCTATATAACCATGATGGCAGAGCTTCATATAAAGCCACAAATAGTATTACGATGTTGGGTAGTTTTGATTCGGGCACAGGAGCAGATCTGACGGCAGAGATAGATTTGGCTGCTCCGGGCGATACCATGAGGCTTGTTGCTACTAATCCGCTTCCTAACATTCCTGCCTCGGCATTGACGCCTTTAACATATACTTTTTACGATGATTATAATTATAATGGCAAACATGGCTTCGTAAGCGCTGATCTTTCAAAGCCACAGGCATCGGATACCCTTTTCCCTGAGATATTGTCATCGTTTAATGATTTAACGACCGGCCTTGTTACCGGCAGGAAAGTTAGGGTTTTAGGTACGGAAACCTGGTTAACTACAACTATTTACTACAACGATAAAGGGGCACCTATACAGATTATTAGCGATAATCACTTAGGAGGAAAGGACATTCTTACGAACTTGTATAGCTTTAAAGGTACCCTATTAAGCAGTTACATGCGTCATCAGAACCCTAAAAGCAATACGGCACAGACTACGTTGCTAACAATGATGTCATATGATCAAACCGGTCGTATATTAATGACTAAGAAGAGACTTAATGATAACCCAACACTGGAAAGAACTATTGCCGACTATAAATACGATGAATTAGGCAGATTAAACTTGAAAAGGTTGGGTGTATCTGGTACTGGAGCCGTTTTGGACTCCTTGAATTACTCCTACAATATTCGTGGCTGGATGCAAGGTATTAACAAAGCTTTTGTAAATAACTCCATGAGTAAATCTAACTGGTTTGGACAAGAACTTTGTTATGATTATGGGTTCACATCGGGACAATTTAATGGTAATATTGCTGGTATTAAGTGGAAAAGTGGGTCCGATACTATTGCCCGTGCATATGGATACAGCTATGATAATGCAAATCGGTTAATACTAGCAGAATTTTCACAGTTAAGCGGTACAACATGGGCAAAAGACAAAATGGATTTTTCGGTCGAGAATCTTAGTTACGACGCAAATGGTAACATAAAATCAATGCGGCAGAAGGGCATGATTGGGAATAAGATTGATACAATTGATCAGATGACCTATACTTATCAAGCATATAGTAACAAACTGTTGGCTGTGACGGATCCAAACCCGGCGAAGACGGCCTCCTCAGAACTTGGTGATTTTATCAATGGTAGTAATACTGGAAATGACTATTGGTATAACCCTAATGGTAGTCTGGTCGCAGATTCAAATAAGCATATTAGTTCTGTTGTTTATAATCATTTGAACTTGCCCACCATTATTACCGTTGATGGAAAAGGCATTATCACGTATCAATATGATGCATCCGGTATTAAATTAAGCAAAAAGGTAATTGACAATACAGTAACTCCGGCAAGGATTTCCATAACGGACTATGCGGGTAGTTTTATTTACCAACAGGATACACTTGAGCTAATTAGCCACGAAGAAGGGCGCATCCGACCTGTTTATAAACCTGGAGATTCAGTGAGATATGTTTTTGACTATTTCGAAAAGGACCATGTTGGGAATGTGAGGACTGTACTTACTGAACAATCGGATTTCTCTATGTATTCCGTAACGATGGAAACGGCAAGTGCTGCCAAGGAAAATGCACTATTCAGTAATATAGAAGAAACACGCACTGAGAAGCCCGTTGGCTATCCAGAGGACAAAACAACTGAAAAAAATATGTTTGTTGCCCGGCTAAATGCAAAGACTGGTGGAAGAAAGATAGGACCATCGTTAATGTTACGTGTAATGGCGGGGGACACCATACAAATCAAAGCCAAGGCATTTTACAAGTCCCAAGGTCCTAATAAAGACGGTAAACTGGCTTCAGTAGAAGATATGCTTGCTAATTTAATACAAACATTTGGGAGTAGTAATACTGCGGATTTATCCCATGCTGGAAGTTTAACGGGAAATGCAACACCATTTACGGCAGAATTTTATAATAGTAATTACCAACGTCTGACGGAAAAGGACAAGCAGCCGGAAACTCCCGGACGTCCTAAAGCCTACCTTAACTTTGTATTGTTTGACGATGGCTTCAACTTAGTGAATGATAATAGTGGCGTAAGACAGGTGAAAGCCGCTCCAGATGAACTGCAAGACTTAAATGTGGAAAAGATGGCTGTTAATAAGACTGGTTTCCTGTATGTTTATACTAGTAATGAGAGCTTACAGGATGTCTATTTCGACAATATCATGTTGGGGCTGACTAGTGGCCCTTTAATAGAAGAAACGCATTATTATCCATACGGTCTTATAATGGGGGGAATTAGTTCTAATGCGCTGAAGGGATCTAACTACTCGGAGAATAGACTAAAATATAACGGTAAGGAATTACAGAGTGGCGAATTTTCAACAGGAGGTGGGCTGGAATGGTATGATTATGGAGCAAGAATGTACAATGCTCAAATTGGAAGATGGCAGTCAGTGGACCCTGCGGCAAGCAAGATGTCGCGTCATTCTCCATACAATTATGCTTTTGATAATCCAATTCGCTTCATAGATCCGGATGGTATGACTCCCGCGGATACGAGAGATTCAATGGTGCCTATGCCTTCTGGAAGTGTTCTCTATCCAGCTACAAATGTGGCAAGTGTTGTTGGGAAAATAGATGATGCTGTCGAAGAAGTGACATCCGGAGATGGATCTAGAAGTCTTACAACTAATGTAAAACAGGAAACGATGGAAGAGATTGACATAATGGTTGCTGAACAACTGAAGGGGACAAGCGACAAACTTCAGACTTCGGGAAAAATCAACGATTCGCAAGCGTCATGGCCGTTCAATGACGATGAGATTACCATAAGGTTAGTTGGTATAGAAATCGATAATAATGCTAAGTTAGTTGGCAGACAAGAGATCTCAGGAGAATTAAATGCTGAGGGAAAGGCAACCTCTGAAAAAAATTCATCGGTTGAAACAGGTGCAGAAGCAGGTGATAAAACAAAGGTATCGGCTACGGCAGAGGCTTCAAAAAAAAGGGAACATTCTGTTACCATTAATTCTAAGACAAGTTCTACATCGAAGGGGTATAAATATGAGGGACAAATGCAATTTACCTATAAAGTTAGCTTTAAGGATGCAGGAATGGGCCATTTCAACCAAAATGCATCGACTACATTAAAGATTCAAACCTCGGGAACATTTGTTACACCGACGCCAATTAGATAACTTTAAAATTCATATAATTGTTTATGAAGAGCAATATTACCACTACCATTTATGCATCTGCTTATGTTGCATTAGCCGCTATTTTTTTCCTGAATATGTCCCTTATTAATTCCCGGGGAGAGGACGCAAAGGAGTTGGCTTTACCTACACTGTTGGTAATTTTAGTGTATGCTGTATTGATAACTTGTGATTTGAATGCGAAGAAATATATTTCAATTGTATATAACTCGGTCATTGTTGCTGCGTTGTTAAGTATGCATTCGCGAACCGTTTCGACCATTTTAATGGCCATTATCCTGTCAGCGGGTTTAGTTACAGCATTGATACTTGTGTATGTAAATAACAAAGAAAGACGATATTAGCTAGATAAATTCAGAATGTTAACTATCGAAATATTAAACAGCTGGAAGGTTTTCTTCCGGCTGTTTTTATTATATGAAAAAGTAATGGACCCGGTTTAGGTGTTATTCTTGTCTGGTACTTATTCCTCATCAAACAATGACAACTGTGCCGGGTTGCCCGAACGTCCCGTCACCGGGATCACTTCTCCGAAATTAGACAATGAAATGCCCAATAGCCTTACCGGTTTATCCTCCGGTTCTGTGGATAACAATAACTGTTTGGCTGTTTCCAGTATTTTATCAAAATCTCCCACGGGGAACGGGAATGACTGATTACGGGTGATCTGGCGGAAATCGCTGTACTTAATTTTGAGGGTGACGGTGCGGCCCTTTAGTCCATATCTTTTTAGCCGTTCACAGACCGTTATAGCGATCTTCTCCAGTTCTGCATACATCTCTTCCGTTTTGGTAAGATCGAAGGGAAATGTGTCTTCTGCACCCAAAGATTTGGTTTCCCGGTGAGGTTGTACCTCGCGATCGTCAATTCCCCGCACAATGCGGTAATAGAAGGCGCCCACTTTGCCAAAATGCTGTTTCAGGTCGTTTTCTGTCAGCCGCTTCAGATCTGCTCCCGTATGTAGTCCCATTCTTTTCATTTTATCGGCAGTGACCTTGCCTACGCCATGGAACTTTTCCACCGGCAGTTTTTCCATGAACGCCTCGATAGATGAAGGGCCGATAAAGGTAAGCCCGTCGGGCTTGTTGAGGTCAGATGCTATTTTGGCTACGAACTTATTCACAGAGATGCCGGCAGAAGCGGTAAGCTGCAGCTCTTCTTTGATGGCCTGTTTGATCAGTTTCGCTATTTCTATGGCAGAGCCGATCTGTTGTTTGTCTTCCGTTACATCGAGATAGGCTTCATCGAGGGAGAGTGGTTCTATGATGTCGGTATGACGGCTGAAGATCTCCCGTATCTTACGGGAAACATCCTTGTAAACATCAAAGCGGGGGCGTACAAAAATAATATCAGGGCATAACTGCAGCGCTCTTTTGGAAGGCATGGCGGAGCGAATGCCAAACTTCCGCGCCTCATAACTGGCGGTAGCTACCACGCCGCCACGGCCTTCGGGAGAGCCTCCCACCGCAATTGCCTTGCCGCGGTATTCCGGATGGTCCCGTTGCTCTACGGATGCATAAAATGCATCCATATCTATATGAATGATCTTCCGTAGTTTTATATGTGATTCTCCTTCCATGATAGCCGCAACAGTACAAAGATCGCCAAAGAAATATTAAAGTGGAACAGGTCTTACAAGGTAAAAACCCATAGTGCTCCGCGACCGGTGGAAGATGCCACTTATACAAAATCAGGAACTGAGGCGAATGGCGGCTGCTCTCAATTCCTGACCGATGATAATTGATTTCCGTTGTAACGTTTATACTGTTGGCATATCCACAACTGCTACTTTAAACTCTTCATCTGCGCTCGGGCCATAGCTGCCAGGGATCGGGACATCCAGCAGACGCAGGAATACACCTAATTGCGCTCTGTGGTGCACGATCTGGCAATATGCCATACGGATCACTTCTCCCTTAGGAGATACGTCATAAATATCATTACCATTCCTCAGTGTCCATTTTTCGTCGAACTGGGAGAGTGTAGCTTTCTCCAGATGGGCTTTACCATCTGCCAGTGATTCTTCGAAATGGGCCAGCAGGTCCTCCACACTGTTGATCACTTTGGGGGTGTATGGGGCTGTGGCAAAGTCCAGTTCATCCGTTGTCAGTACCATGCTCACCCAGGTAGGCAGCTCTGCAATATGAGTGGCCAGCCTGATAACAGTCATGCTTTTGGGATGGGGCTGCCAGTTAAACTTATCTTCAGGAATGATAGAAAGCATTTTACGGGTTGTCTGTGCTTCCTGTTCCATTTCTTTAAGGAGAGATTGAATAAGTTCCATAATTGTGTGTTTTTGTTGTTTCTGAAAACAAAGTAAGCGCCGCCTTGTGACAACCCTATGTCAGCAGGAATGTCAGGACTGCGATTTTTTTTTGCTCCCTTTATTTCTTTTGCGAATAGCTGCCTGTTAATACCTGTCTGAACCGGTAATGGAAAAATGATTGCAGCTCAGCAGGTATTTTCTTATACTTACACCGGTACTGGTGTAACCTGTAACAGGCCTTATATTCCACCATCGGGCTCCATGCGCTGAAGCTATAGTTGTTAACAATAATGTAACAGCCTATTGCTAATAAATGGAACCGGGATAATATCCTGGTTCGGAATGTTGGTTTAATTTTAATGCTTATTATAAAAAAATCGAGATGCAGATGAAAAAAGGGATACTGCTGATAGCAGTTCTTACCGTGTTTTCGTATGTCGCAATGGCGCAAACGATCACGGTGGCTACTTACAACATGCGTAATGACAACAACAAGGAAGATGCCGCAGAGGGGAATGGCTGGAAGCAGCGCTTACCGGTGATCGCGGCCATGATACGTTTCCATGGCTTTGACATTTTCGGTACACAGGAATGTATGCACCACCAGCTGGAAAACCTCAAAGACAGTCTTCCCGGGTACGCGTATGTAGGCATAGGCCGTGATGATGGTAAACAGGGAGGAGAGCATTCCGCTATCTTCTATAATACCAAAAAATTCAAACTGCTGGAAAACGGGGACTTCTGGATGTCGGAAGTGACTGACAGACCTAATAAAGGCTGGGATGCGGTATTGCCAAGGATCTGTTCCTGGGGTAAATTCAAGGAAATAAAGACCGGGGCGACCTTTTATCTCTTCAACCTGCACATGGACCATGTGGGCGTAAAGGCCCGTGCAGAAAGTGCCAAACTGGTGATGGACAAGGTAAGAAAGATGGCGGGCAATATTCCGGCCATCCTGACCGGCGACTTTAACGTGGATCAGCATAGTGAATCCTACACGCTTATCAATACCTCCGGATTGCTGAGAGATGCCTACGAGACAACTGCCATCCGCTATGCGGAAAATGGTACTTTCAACTCCTTCAATCCTGATGGAAAGACCGACAGCCGGATAGACCATATTTTCCTGACCAAACAGTTCCGTGTGGAAAAATATGGTATCCTGACAGATACTTACCGTGGTCCCGTGGTGACAGATAAAGGGGATGAGAAAGTGAATACGGCTAATTTCCCGAAAGAAGTATCGATCAGTAAATATGTGGCCCGTGAGCCTTCAGACCACTTCCCGGTGATGGTCGTTGTTTCGCTGAAATAAGAAGGGGAAACTTAATAATATCGGATGCTCCTGATGGCTTGTCTGTCAGGGGCATTTGTTTTAAATACCCCATATTTCTCCATCAATATGGAGTGGTATTACTCATTTCTGTTTCTGTGAGTATATTTTATAATGTATACTGATTCACAGCCAGTTGACCGGAGAGGGGATGGAACCTTGTTTGAACACACAATAAATCAGTGCTTTGCTAAAATATGCATCACATATATTGTGTATGTTGATAATGTATTATACACATTTTAAGCTCTCATAACCATTTATGATGCACTTACCTGAAAACACTGTTTATACCGCAATCTTCGGTGTACTACTTTCCCTGATCGTTTACCTGATTACCAGGCAGTACTTCGCAAAGCATGGTAAATCCGATTATCAGAAAAAGATAGAGATTGCCAACAATGAAATGCTGTATTCCATCAGGCCGCTGCTGGTGGAAAAGAAAGTACCGTCAAAAGAAATCCTGGTAGCAGTACGCTTCTCAACGGCCAAAAAGTACGGAGTGGAACAAAATGACCTTTACGATGAATTTTCCCTGACCAGCGACTTAATTAATGAAACGATTGCCAATTCATTTTTGACTTCAGATGAGAAACTGGAGTTCTGTAGTTTGCTGCAGTCTATTAAATAAATGCAATCATCTTTTTGCCGGTAAAAGCCTTCTGAGCCTAGTTCTTGGAAGGCTTTTTACTTGTTGTTTTGCCAGTGCTTTTAGCCGCGGTCGACTTGGATGTTGTCGATTTTGATGTGGACGATTTATCGGCTGTTGTCTTCGCCTTTGCGGTTGTCTTCGCAGCCGATGGTTTCGTAGCAGTGGCTTTTTCTGCAGATACTTTGGCGGTAGCTGGTTTCGGCATAGTTGCCTTTGGTACCGGCTTCTTCGCGTTTATGCGCTTGATCTCGTTGGTGGCCAGGTCTTTAGCTTCCTGGTCGCCATATTTCTGCGCCTGTTCATAGTACCTGATCGCATTGGCATCATCTCCTTTCTTTGCGTAGATATTGGCAATATTGTTCAGCACTATGAAATCCTTAGGAGCGATGGCATTGGCTTTCAGTAAAGTTTTCAGCGCATTGTCCAGGTCTTCCTTCAGCGTATAGGCCAGGCCGAGGTCGGAGAGGCTTTCTACATGTTTAGGATAATATTTTAATACTGTTTCGGAGATCAGTTTCATATTGTCAGCCTGGCTCTTGCCCACGTTATAGATCTGCGCTACATATTCCTGTACTGCGTTCAGCATGAACTGTTCCGGTTTATCGAGCGGTTTGTTGTCAGACCATTTCCATTTATTGTCAATGGTATGCCCATAGTTGATAGCGCTCACCAGTTCCTTTGTCAGGTTAGTATAATTGTAGTTCTCACCCAGCATGTAGATCTTGCCAAAGCGCATATCCAGCCTGTTGGGAAACTTGGAGATACCGGTGTTGATGTATTTGAAGCCTTTGTTCAGTGGTTCCTTTTTATAACCCACCTCGCTGGTGTATCCGGCCGGGTCGCCGTTTTTGCCGGCCTTCAGGGCATTGGAGCCATTGGCGGTATGATTGATAGTTACCACCTCAGTTTTACTTTTGGTTACATAGTAATTAAAGTAGGCGATGTATAGCTCCGCATCGCCGGGTTTGGCTTTCTCCCATTTCATCAGAAGGGTGCGCTGTTTGGCAGTGTCGCCACTGACGCACAATTTCTCAAAATCCTGTTTGTAATTTTGTCCGGCAGCGGTGAGGGAGAATACTGCGGATAGCAATAGGGATGTAGAAATTCTTTTCATATTCATAGGATTGGAATAAACGTAAACGGAACTACGCCGCTGATATAAAAAATCGAACCTTGTTCTCACTGGTTAAACCAGACCTGTACTGCAAAGTTACTGAAGATAATACTATTTTTTGCCATATTTCGACATAACGGTCACAAATAAACTACTCTCGTAAATGCTCTGTGGCGAGATAACGGTTTCATTTTCAGGGAGCTTGTCGCCATATCGCTCGCGGATAATCTGTTTTACCGCTTCGCTGCTCAGATCAAAGTCCCTGATCTGCTGCAGTTTACCAACTTCTATCCCTGCCGCTCTTTTATAGATCTTCCATACCAGCTCAGAGCAGTATATCCGGTCGTCCGACCATTCAAAGTAGCCATCATAGGATTTTCCCAGCATTTTCTTGCCTTCAGCCTCCATCTTTTGCAATACGGTGGGCGTCAGGATGTTGTCTGCATTTTTCAGGCGTCTCACCACGTATTTCTTTCCTTCTCCATGAGAGATCCACTCATTCAATGGTGTGACCTTTACAGGCTGTACGGCCTCCAGCACATAGTCTTTATCACCCTTCTTCCAGATCATACCACAGTGACTGAACTGCGAGTGGGTAGCAAGCCTCACAGCATGGCACTGGGGAGACATCGACGTCTGGAATATCACATCACCTGAGCGCAGCGGAGGTCGTTCTTCTTTAAAGGCATATAGTACTATCGCCAATCCCAGAACGAAAATTGCCAGTAATGCTGTGAGTACCCTTTTCATGCAATGGTTAGTTTAGTATAAACGCCAGGCGTTATAACATATATAAAATTAATAATTTTATCGCTAAGCGAAAGTTAAAATACGTGTGCGGTAAGAGAGAACAGGCCCTTTCGAACCCTTTTGTCCCCATTTTTATGGTTTTTTCGCCGTTTTTACGCAAAAATTGGCTTTTTTCACCTGGGTGGTGAAAATCATAATGAGTTTCAATACTTAGTACTCCTGATCTTCCCGATATGATCAGGGTCCTTATGCCCCTACCTTACAAAGTGGCTGGTGATGTACCGGGAACTTTACCGAATTGGCAATGAAGCATAGCGCATTGGCCTTATGATGCAGTGCATTCGCCTGATCAATATGGGCGGCATCGGTAATGGTAACTTCGGGGTGCAGTGTAACTTCTGAAAAATAGCCGCCCCCGTCCGCGGTTTCGAGCATGGTGCCGGTGGCATGGTCCACATAATCTACCACCACGATGCCGGCGGCGGCGCAAAGGTGGAGGTACCACAGCATATGGCAGGAAGACAGGGATGCTACCAGCATTTCCTCCGGATTGTACCTCGTTTTATCGCCCCGGAAGGAAGGGTCGGACGAGCCAGGAATGTCGGGTTTACCTGCTGCCCGGAGAATGTGGCTGCGTTCATAGGCCTGATAACCGGCCGTGCCATTGCCGGTATTGCCCGTCCAGCGGGTAGTCATTGCATAGTGATGTGTACCTTTCATATATATGTGCTTATCCATTGTACTCTGCTAATCGCTGGAGAAGGGGAAGAAAGGCTTCTATCAGCGACAGTTCCTCTGCCGAAAATAACTTCTCCATCGCTTTCACCAGCCATTCTTCTTTGATCCGCCTGTTTTCGTACAGGTGCTGCGTGCCTTTTTCCGTCAGGGATACGACGGACTTCCGCTTGTCGGCTTCGTCCACAACCCTGTTCACACAGCCAACTTCTTCCAGCCGGTTGAGTATCTGGGAGATGGCCTGTGCAGAGATCCGTTCCATTTCAGCCAGCGCGGAGGGGAGCAGCTTACCATGCTGGTCCAGCAGCCCCATCGTTAATAGCTCCGCATTGGAGAAATCGGATGAGATGTTTTGTTTGCGCAGCTGCCTTACCAGACGGGTCACCGTACTCCGTAAGGAGGCTGCTACTTCATAAGTTTTAGTAGGCATATAATAAAATCAATTTACAAAGTTACTTTACATTTTCTTAATGAGGAACACTTCCTTTCCTTCTACTCATTTGGCCAAAAAGTTGTACTTTTGTAAAGTAGCTTTATTAATTTACTTTATTAAGATGTCAGTATTTCGTTCACTTAAACACCATAACTTCAGACTACATTTTACAGGACAAGCCATATCACTTGTAGGCACCTGGATGCAGCGGGTAGCTATCAGCTGGCTGGTATACCGCCTCACAGGGTCTGCTTTTCTGCTCGGGCTGGTCACTTTCCTCAGTCTGATACCCTCACTTGTGCTGGCGCCTTTCGCCGGCAGTTTTATAGACAGGCATAATAAATTCAAGGTGGTCATGGTTACCCAGATCGCCCTGATGATACAGGCAGGCGCCCTGGCGGCCATGGTCTGGCTGAATTATTACAGTATTGCCTGGATCTCGGCACTGAGCCTGATGCAGGGGCTGATCAACTCTTTCGATACCACTGCCCGCCAGGCCCTGATGGTAGACCTGGTAGACAATAAGGAAGACCTGCCCAATGCCATAGCCCTGAACTCTTCCGCTTTTAACGCGGCCCGGTTGGTAGGTCCCGCCCTGGCTGGTATCATACTCAGCTCTCTGGGTGAAGACGTCTGTTTCCTGATCAACTTCCTGAGCTTTATAGCGGTGATCTGCTGTTTGCTGATGATGAAACTGAAACTGATCCCTGCCTCCCGCTCCGAAGTCAATATCTGGGGCGACCTGCGTAAGGGGTATGAATACCTGAAAGAATCGCCCGACCTGTCATCCCTGATATTATTGCTGGCAGCTTCCAGCCTGCTGGTAATTCCATATACTACTTTATTGCCCGTTTTTGCCAAGGATGTTTTCCATGGAGATGCAACTACCTTCAGCTGGTTTGAGAGCGCAGCCGGATTCGGCGCCTTATTTGGAGCAGTGTTCATGGCTACCTTAAAACCGACCCATGATCTTATACGCCTTACCATTCTTTCCAGTACTGTATTTGCGGTAGCCTTGCTGGGACTGGCAGTTTCTTCCTCCATGTTCCTCGCACTGGTGGCCACGGCTGCCACAGGCGCCGGATTGATGATCCAGAACTCTGCCATCAATACGTATCTGCAAACACATGCATCTTCAGAAATGAGGGCAAGGACGCTGAGCTATTATATCATGTCTTACCAGGGAATGCTGCCTATCGGTAGCTTGCTGATAGGTTACCTGGCACACTTCTTTGGTGTGGGTGTAGTGGTGTTCGTGGAAGGAATGCTGGGAATAGTGATCGTCCTGGTATTTATGTTACAACAGAGAGGCATCACCCATTGGTTAAGATGGTTGCATGTGATGCGCGTAAGACATTTGCGCTGATACACGCAGATATTGACAAAGCTACATACGGCCTCACTTCTACCATTGCATCGCAGCAGATTTCCTGTCGCTTGCATTGATAGAAGTGAGGCCGTTCTCATAGTCCGGTCCTGCGAACGGGTGTTTCTAATTGAGGAGCAGGTAATTAAACCCGTCCAGTGTGGTCTGCACATCGCTGTTAGAGAGCTTTGTGGTCTTCAGCCGGATCGCGGTAAAATTATTTCCACCGCAGTTAGGGATGGAAAAGGGCTTCATGAATGATACGCCTGTGTCAAAGTTGACAGTACAGGTGCCGTAATATGCATCTCCCCAGAGGCTGAACTGGATATCTACTTTATACGTAAGATCCGTAGGGGGAAGCGGCTGGTTGAACAAAACAAATTCCTCATGCAGGTCTCTTTCATCGCCAAATACAATGACCAGATCATTAGTCAGTGAGGACTGTGGATCAACGCCATAGATCTGTCCGAACGCCGACAGATGAACGATCCCGTCAGATCTTTTTAATTCCCTGTTGTCGAGTGTGGCAACGGTTGTGATAAACCCGCCTGAAGACACCTGTCCGCTTCTTGACAAATACCCCGGGGCGCCAAGATTAAGAACTGTGCTGAATGGCTGGTCGATCTTCGATTTTAACATAGTATATAAAAATTGATGTATTGAATGATTTCCGGTAAGCAACCCACACCGTGGCCAATGAGGACAGGAGTGCTCCCGGCCGCATTGGCCACCATCTTAAAGCATAGATGACTGTATTGCAGTAGTGCAGGGTTGGGGTTCAAACTAATGGTTAAATGGTCTGGGGTTTAATCATGATTTTTTGGGGTTTATTTTAACAAACAATGGCAGGTTTTTCTGTATCATCGTTTGATATAACAAAGATAGTTACGCGTTACGCACTGGTCGTGCGTAGTGAAATTAATTGTGAAATATTGAGGAAAAGAGAAGCGCGAAACAGGAGACAGCGTCGTTCAAAAATAAATTGTGAATGGAACAAGTAATCACATCCACAACGGATAATTCCCGGCAGGAGAAGCCGGTATTTTGGAGGAAGAATCAAACGTAAAATGAGCATTGGTAGCGCTTATTGCATCCAGACAAAAAGAGGCTGTAACTCACTTTGAAGTGTCCCAAAAGTGTCTGAATTTCGGGTACTTCAAAGCGTGATACAGCCTCAGAATTCGAAATGAAATAAGGAATTAATCTGTTTTCGCAACGCTATCACTTATCTCATTGTTGAATGTTTGTTAAATTAAAGCGATACCAGGTCAAGATTGTACTGCGCCGGACTACCATAGATGGCCAGATTCACATTTATCAGGCCGGGAATCACGTTGCTGTCGATACGAGCACCCCATACCTGGTTGGGATAGTCCTGTGTAAAACTGTAAGAAGCCACGAAAGCGCCATTCTTATAAAAACTGATGTGATCTGTAGTTTGAATGGAATAAGTAAAATCGCCATAAGTCCCGGTAATAGGCCAGGTTAATGGTGGAACCGCAACTGACTTAGTGGTTGGCTTTTCTTTCGGTTTTACTGCAGAAAATGAGGTAAAGGAGATCAACGCGAATGCAGTGAGCATCGCAACGGGCAACATCTTTTTCATAAATAGTTTGTTTTGTCGGGTTTTCTAAAAATAAATGTGTCTAAGGTTTTTGTTGGTGTTATGCATAACGGGTAACAACAATGTGAATATACGATTTAATTTCATTCACTGCGCACAGGTTGCCGCACTAATTTTGCAGAATACATCAATCAAATTATAGAACAATTAGTTAGTGAAAAAAATTACGTGTGCCTGTTAAAGTTATTTTCAGGCGAGTACAATGCATGAGAAATTCATTGATCAAATTATGGAACAATTAATTGGCTCTAAAAAATACTGTGCCTTCTAAAGTTATTTTCAGGAGAGAAACAATGTCTGGAAAAATACATTGATCAATGTGCAGAACATTTAGTTGGCTAAAAAATTACGTGTGCCTGTTAAAGCCAATATCAGATGGTAAACAATGCGCTGAAAAATACCGCGTCGCAGATAAATACCGACAAATAAAAAGGCCTGTTGAACGTAATTTCAACAGGCCTTTCAGTCTCATAACAACAGGGTAATAAGCCGGAAGCGACTATATCTGTACTTAACCATCTCAGCCATCCGCCTTGTAGCGGAGAGGGAATCGAACCCCCGTATGCAGATTCAAACGAAGTAACGCTTTCCTACGACACCTGTCAAAGAAGGTGTAAAAAATAACAGGGTAATGAATCAGAAGCGACTCTTGCTATTGCTCTACCAGCTGAGCTACGAAGCTGCCCAAAAACATTGTTTTCCGGGCAACTCCGGAGGGACTCGAACCCCCGACCCATAGATTAAAACGAAGTAACGCTTTCTTACGACACCTGTTAAAGAAGGTGTAGAAAAATAACAGGGTAATGAATCAGAAGCGACTCTTGCTATTGCTCTACCAGCTGAGCTACGAAGCTGCCCAAAAAAACATTGTTTTCCGGGCAACTCCGGAGGGACTCGAACCCCCGACCCATAGATTGGAACGAAGTAACGCTTTCTTACGACACCTGTTAAAAAGGTTTTAAAAAGAACAAGGCAACAAACCGGAAGCGATTGTTTTCTTTAAAGTGAAGTAGCGCTTTCCGAACGACACTTGTTCCTGAAAAAGGTAAAATAAAGCAGGGTAATAAATAGTAAACATATGATTCTAACCCGGTGCGCTAACCAACTGCGCTACCTGTCTTTCGACAGGGAGGGACTTGAACCCCCGACCCCCGGAACCCTTACGAAGTAATGCTTACCAACGACACCTGCTTTTTCCCGAACATCCCGCCCTTTCAGCGGGATGTTCCTATGAGGTAACAAAAAACGAATGGCTATAAAGCAAGGCCGGCAATCTCTGTGATAGCGTCGCTACCCTTTTCAATGGCATCCATTATTTCGAATATTTTATCACTCCATCCCGCTACCAGGAATACATCATTCTGACGTACATCCAGGGGTACGGACTTATGTCCTGCCAGGTCAAAAAGGTACAGCTTTGCGTTTGGCGCTATCTTTTTGTATTCCGCCCACTTTGCCGACATAGTGTTGGCCGTGGCAGCATTGTTGGTCTTGCTATCCCAGAGCTGTCCGTCTGTGAAAAGCATGATCTTGTCTGCTACATAATTCCTTTTGATAAGATCCTCCAGTACCAGGTATCCGTTGGTGGAGTAACCCACTTCACCTTCCCTGCGATAGAACTCGTCTACATTACCCAGGATGTTGTCTGGTGACATGCTCACCTGCTTCCACCTGTCGCCGAACATGCCGGCAATAACATACTCACACTTATGCTGTAACAGCATGCCAAGCAGCAGCCCGATATCATACAGCATCACTTTGCTCTTTGGAGAAATAGCCTGCTGCATGGAGCCCGATATGTCGCATGCTATTACCACACGGGTATTGGCATCGAAGCCTTTCAGATGCTGCACACTTACCTGCAACGCCTTTTCCAGCGCACGTTTAATGCTGACGATCATACCATGGTTGATGTGCTTCAACTCCCTGTATGCAGACAGGTAACGGAAAGGCAATTGTTTGGATTTCAATACCGCTTCCCTGTCAGACAACATAGCACATACCTTCTGCAGGTGCGCTGTGCTGACGTCATAGTCGAGCATATTACGGAGGTTACGCAAGGTGGCCATATAACCCAGCTGACCACTGTCGATCAGTTCCTCCCATACTTTTTTGAAAGCCTGTGCTTTCTTCTTTTCCGAGCCGTATGCCACCTGTCCCGCAGCAGACAATTCCGTCTCCCATGTATAAGGTGTTTGCAGATCATCTTTTACGATCTTATTGAATAGTAACTGCTGCGCTTCATCCTTTGCTTTCGGGTGTACAATGAACAGCGCATCTTTCAATGTCACTGCTGCTTTCCGGTTATATTTTGCAAACTGGTATTCGTCAAATTTATTGAAAGACACCGCCAGTCCTTTCTGTAACTGCTTGCTCAGGCTATTCAGCTGCTTCACTTCCTTCCTGTTGTTCGCCAGCGTATAATAGGCCAGCAATTCCGTGATCTCGTCCGCGCGTTGTACGATGCGGGTGGTCATCCGGCTTACCAGGTTATCTCCTTTATGTGTCCGCGCCAGTTCTACTGCCAGTACTAATGGTATGGAACGCAGGTACATCTTTTCACGGGTATATACGGCCAGTCTGGCCACAAATCCGGGATCGTTCTGCGCAATCAGGGAGCGAAGGCGTTCCAGCTTGTCTGTAGTTTTCTCATAAAACTGGTCCTGCAGAGAAGCTGTAACTACAGCACTATACAGTTCCATGTCGGGCGTCAGCTTGTAGGCCTTTGCTCCCGCATAATTGGTGACCGGTGTGGTAGTTTTAAAAAAATTGAATCTCATGACCGTTTTGTTTTCGTTGATGGTACAAAGTTGGAACGCACATGCGCACTCTTTTTGCGCAGGATGAAATTTCTTTTGAGATTTTTTAAAATCCTGTCTTGTTACGGTTGATAAATGTCAAGTCTATTTTTCGGCAAATGTCATTCAGGATGGATAAGTATATGATTACCTTTGTTAAAACAGCCAGACCCAAAGTATTAAGTTGTGAAAACTATCCGTTGGCATGTCCCTGGCAGCCAGCCCTTTTGTCGGGTATTAAGTCCTGAGTGAAGCTAAAACTAACGTAAATGGAAAAAGCATTGTTGGCTACCCTGGAAGGTAGAAATGCAAAAGTGGGCGCGCTGTTGATCAATCACCTGTTCCCTAACCGGTATGTTCATGCAATAGGCCCTTTTGTATTGATAGATCATATATGCCCTGCCAGCAGTGTACCCGGTGATCCGCCCTCAGAAGCCGGGAAACATGCCCACCCTCACAGGGGAGTAGCTACTTTCAGCTATATCCTGGACGGTGAAATGGAGTATGCAGACAGTTACGGCAACCGTGCTGTAGCCAGAGCAGGCGATGCCCACTGGCTGATGTCGGGCAAAGGCATCCTGCATGAGGAAATACCAGCTAACACAAGCCGCGGGCAGTCCTTACATGCCATCCAGTGCTGGATCAATCTACCTGCCGCCATCAAAAGAGAAGCACCGGTGTATATGTTCCTCGATCAATCAGATTTCCCGGATATTATCCTGCCGGATGGCGCCGGAAGCGTCAAAGTCCTGATCGGGCATATGGGCAATGATGCCTCTCCCGTTCCTGTATATAATAACCACTTTATCTGTCACCTGCGCCTTAACCCCGGAGCTGTATACACGATGCAGGTGGAGAAGCGCTACGAATATGCCGTATTTGCGCCTTCCGGCGAAGCGGTAGTAAATGGACAGCCGCAAAGGCCATCCCGCCTGTCTGTATTTGATTTCGGCGGAGACGAGATCGCTTTTCGCAATGAAGGCGCCATGGTAGCAGACATCCTGCTGTTTGGAGGCCCTTCACAACACGAGCCTTTCGTTACACAAGGCCCTTTTGTAATGAACAACAGGGGAGAGATAGCAGATGCCTACAGGGACTTTTTCGATGGGAAATATGGTTCCATTACCTACAGAAAATAAAGATCCGGCCCTTTCAGGGAAAAAAATACAATCCTTGGGGAAGTATGTCCATTTTTTAGGGCCCTGGTTTGTCGCAATTTTACATCGTCAATAACGACGAATAAAACAGATCAAACCTAATAAAATGAAAACGTTTAATGTACCAGCAAGAGAAGAAGTAAGTTCCGCTAACCAGGTGTTGTTCGACAATCTGAAAAAAGGAATCGGTAAAGTGCCTAACCTCTACGCTACAATGGCGTATTCTGAAAATGCACTGGGTACTTATCTGGCATTACAGAGTGGCAAAACCTCTCTGAAAGCAAAAGAAAAAGAAGTAGTGAACCTGGTGGTAAGCCAGGTGAATGAATGTGACTATTGTCTGGCTGCACATACATATATCGCCAAGCTGAATGGTTTTACAGATGAACAGGTCATCGAGATCCGTAAAGGTGGCGCCTCATTCGATCCTAAACTGGATGCACTGGCCCGCCTGGTAAAAAGTGCTGTTGAAAACAGGAGCAAACCTGATGCTGCTGCGGTAGACCAGTTCTTTGCGGTTGGTTATACCAACGAAAACCTGGTGGATACAGTAGTATTGATCGGCGACAAAATGATCACTAACTACCTGCACGGTATTACGCATGTACCGGTTGATTTCCCCGCAGCTCCGGCGCTTTAATAATTCTCGCTCAATATATATAGTTAACATCGAACAGTGGGCTTACCGCATTTCTTCAAAAGGGAATGCGGTTTGTCTCTTTATATGGGCCTTTGTAAAAAAGATAGGCCCCCTCGTATAAACGAAGCGGCTTTCCTTCCTGATTAACATAACCATAGTGTACTAATATCGTCTGCGAAAACTCAATTTTTTTATCATAATATCATCGTCTATATCAGCGATGAGACAATTACTATTGATCATAGAAGGGCCTGCTCCCAACAGGTACATATAGGTGTTGAGCGAATGTGTGCAGGCGGGTAACCAGCTGAGCGCAGGGTCTCCCAGGGAATCGAGCGGAATGCCGCTGTGCACATGATCGTAACCAAAGGCATCCAGGATAGTGGGTACAAGGTCCGGCAGATTGTAATAACGCTCACTGGTAGTGATCAGTGCATTATAAAAGGAAACAAAGGCCGGGTCGCCCACACAGGGAGAACCATAGGTATAGGAGCGGCAGGGGTGCAGGGTGTAAGCATCCCCCGCCGCAAATAATGTTGCCATTGCGCCTCCAAGACCATGACCTGTACAAACCATAGGCTGTACATCATCATCCGACTGCATGTCGGTATAGCGAATACTGTATCTGATATATTTCAGCAATCCCTTCGGCTTCAGCTGCCCGGGATCGGAAAAGGTCATATGATTGTAGAGATCCAGGAACCCTGATACCACATTGCCGCTGTTATTGCCAAATGGTCCCGGTGCAGGCAGGATGTCCAGCTTGTCTACCCAATCCAGGTAATTGTTGGTGCCTTTCAATGCCAGTACATAGGTAACAGGCGTTTCCTGTGAGAAATTGCTTTTTGCCAGAAAGCCGCAATAGGTCAATCCTCCCTTTCCTTTAGCAGGATCTTTCATATGAATATTGTACACCAGTGTATAGCCCGCCGGAAAAACCGGATACTCTTCCTGTAATGGGCTCTGCTCACTGACCTGGTAAGCGGCATGAATGAAATAAGCATATTTCAATGCAGCCGTCTGGATAGACTTTACCATAGCCTCTCTTTTTAAACGGTGATTATATTGTGAAGGTAGCTGCTGTGTGCTGTGCCGGGGGAGGAAATGGCATAAAATGAGCTTTTGAAGGTATAAGTGGTATCATGCGGGGAATAAACATTCGGGCCTTCGTAGCTAAATAGGGGGAATTCTGGCAAGGGATGAGATGGCATAATGGAAAGGGCCGCTTTAACGACCCCTGTAATTTGATCTAAGGCTGTTCCGCCGGCGCTCAGGCGTTCTGCCTGACAATTTGTTCCAGGTTATTTACCGGAACCACGCCAGATTGGCGCCACACTATTTTACCCTGTTTAAAAAGGATCAGTGTCGGTACACCCTGCACATGATAAGCGTTGGCTGCTGCCGGATTTTTGTCCACGTCCACTTTAATAATGGTAGCTGCATCGCCTACCTTTTGTTTCAGCTGATCCAGTATGGGCGCCTGCATCTTACAGGGACCGCACCAGGTTGCAAAGAAATCCACCAATACCGGTTTATCACTATTTATAAGCTCTGAAAACGTTGCCATATTTTATGCTGTTTGTATGCATCCCTTAGTACAAAAAATATGCAAAAGTACCTATGACTGTACTTGTGGCAGTCACTGCTATTTTAGAAGATAGAATGGACAGGTGCGGTAGCGTCCCCTATATTTACAGATATATATACGATTTGTACAATCGGGGAAATGGGGAAAGTATGATCTTTGTACGGCTATCTAATTCTTTAATAGTTAACCGTAAACAAGATGGAATACAGATTTTTAGGAGCATCAGGATTGCAGGTGCCGGTATTGACCTTTGGCACCGCTACTTTCGGCGGAAGTAATGAATTTTTCAAGGCGTGGGGGAGTACACAGGTGGAAGAGGCAACACGGTTGGTGAACGTCTGCCTGGATGCCGGCGTTAATTTATTTGATACGGCGGATATTTATTCTGACGGGCAATCGGAAGAGATATTGGGAAAGGCCATCAGTGGAAAGCGCGATAAAGTGCTTATTTCCACAAAATCCACTTTCCCGATGAGCAATGCGCCACAGATAGCCAACTACCAGGGATCGTCCCGTTTTCAGCTGATCAGGAATGTAGAGGCCAGTCTGAAACGCTTGAATACTGATTATATCGACATCTATCACATGCACGGATTTGACGGGAATACGCCCGTGGAAGAGGTGGTACGCAGCCTGGACGACCTGATACAGAGCGGCAAGGTGCGTTACATTGCAGCCTCCAATTTCTCCGGCTGGCATCTGATGAAATCCCTGGCTGTTGCCGACAGGTATGGATGGAACAGGTATGTGGCTCACCAGGTGTATTATTCCCTGGTAAACAGGGAGTACGAATGGGAATTAATGCCATTGGGTATTGATCAGAAAGTAGGAGCACTGGTATGGAGCCCCCTGGCTGCCGGTATGCTGGGCGGAAAATACCGTCGTAATCAGCCATTTCCCGCTGATAGCCGTGTAGCGCAGGGTGGTAGTCCTGTACCCTCATTTGCCGTTCCTGATGAGCTCTTGTATAAGGTAGTGGACGCCCTGGATGAAGTAGCGGCAGAGACAGGCAAAACAGTTGCACAGGTGGCTATTAACTGGCTGCTGCAAAGACCAACGGTATCCAGCGTTATTATCGGCGCCAGGAATGAAGAGCAGTTAAAACAGAACCTGGCAGCAGTGGGATGGAACCTGACCGTAGAACAGGTAAAAAAACTGGATGCCGCCAGTGATGCCCCAACAATTTATCCATATTGGCATCAGCGGGGAAATCTTGCCCTCAACCCCTTGCCGGATTTTTACTTAAGAAAGGCATAATATTACTGCTGATTATAAAGAAAAGACCCGCGTCCATACCAATGTATAACGCGGGTCTTTCTGTAACGGGACAGTGTGATTATTTCACGGCTGTATTGGGTTTATAGTCTGCATACCATTGGCCCAGCGTTGTCAGCTTACCATCGGCGCCCACCAGTGCAGAAGGCCATAACCTTGTGCTGGTTGGGGAGCCGGAAAACCAGGAATAACGGTGTACAAACGGCAATGCCTCCAGTTTAGGCAGCAGGCGTTGCATAAATGCCAGGACCTGATCCGGCCTGTACATATTACCGTCTACGGTTGTTGCGTTGTTATCCACCGTTGCAAATTCCGTGATCCAGATAGGCAGATGGTATTTATCATAAAGCTTCTGCAATACACTCACGAAGTGAGTATCATCAAGACCAACATACATGTGTACACAGATGAAGTCCACGCGGCGCTTCTGCTGGATCGCTTTGTCGAGGAATTCATAGATCCATGCCTGCTCCGGCCACGCAGCAGCGGGGCTACCCAGTGGCAGGCCAATACTTTCCAGTTTAGGCCAGAGGTCCAGCGCTTGCTGTACTGTCATATTGGACTGATCGCCCAGGTCAGGTTCATTGAAGCCCAGTACATACTTTACAGTACCGGAGGCTTTCATTCTTTTAACGGAATCGATCAGCGCATCGGTCACATTACCTTTTCCCCAGAACATAGAGACGAATTCACAATTCTGCGGCACTGTCTTGGCTGGTAAGGGCGTGCCCCATGTATAGAACCAGTGGCTTTTCAGATTTACAACGTTCGTATACCAGGTGCCGTTAGTTGTATTGGTGCTGAAGTCAGCACCTTTTTTGCCGGTTTTAGGCGCTTCATAGCCACCGCCATTTTCACTTCCTCCTCCGGGTGTGGGAGTGGTGTCTTTGTCTTTACTGCAGGCGATGAACAGGGACAGGCTCATTAAGAGCGCGAGTTTTAATTTGGTCATTCCAGGATATTTAAGTTGGCTTCAGAATATGGTTGTACTTGGATAATAGAACGCAATGATATTGCTTTTTTGTATCATTTAATATTATTATTCGGGCACCGGTTTACGAGTGTTATTATAATGTAGCAGTTAGTATTTGAAAATCAATTGCCGATAGCATAACATGCATAGTCTTACAATTACTGGTACAACTCCTATCCCCTGATGTGGGGATGCTTTTCAACCGTTTTAGGTAGCAACAAGCGTACACATGCCTTAATAACTTTGTGGCCCTGATCCGATAATGTCTGATAAATAGTTCGGGAAAAAACATCCATTACATTTTTATGAAGAAGAAAACGATCCTGCGTATTTTAGCCACGCTTGTACTATTAGTTGTATTAATTGCCATCAGCGGTTATTCTTATCTCCGGTTTGCGCTTCCCAATGTGGGGCACGCCCCCGACCTTACTGTAGAACGTACGCCAGCCCGCATAGAGCGGGGTCGCTACCTGGTTCATAACGTAGCCGGCTGTACGGATTGTCATTCACAGCGGGATTTTTCCAAACTTGCCGGGCCCAATTTCCCTGATTCCATGGGGGCGGGAGGAATACGGTTCGATCGCAGGTTTGGTTTCCCGGGTGTATTCTATTCAAAGAATATCACGCCTTATGGCCTGGGCAAATGGACAGATGGTGAGATATACCGGGCTATTACCAGTGGTGTGGACAGGCATGGGAAAACACTCTTCCCTGTAATGCCTTATACCAATTACAAAAAGATGCAGACAGAAGATGTCTATGCTATTATAGCATACCTCCGCACTATGCCTTCCATCCCTAATGATGTACCGGCATCTTCCGCGGATTTCCCTGTCAGCCTGCTAATGAACCTTACACCGTCAGACCCGGAACCTGTTGCGCAGGTTGAACGTCGCGATTCTGTAGCTTATGGCCGCTACCTCGTCATGATAGCCGGTTGTGCCGACTGTCATACCTATAAAGTGCAGGGTAAAGATTCCGGAGATGCATTTGCAGGAGGAACGGCTTTTCCATTGCCCGGCGGTGGCATGTCCCGCGCGGCCAATCTTACGCCGGATCAGGAAACGGGCATAGGTCAATGGACCGCAGAACAGTTTGTGTCGCGGTTTAAGGCATTTACAGACAGTGCAACGCGTAATCAGCCTGTAGCGAAAGGAGGGTTTAATACATTAATGCCATGGGCATATTATTCGGGCATGGATACCAGTGATCTCAGATCTGTCTACGCCTACCTGAAAAGCCTGAAGCCCGCGTATCACCATGTAGAGAAATTCACGCCCTGAGCGGGCGTATCCCCTTAATCGGGGGCATGCTGCTACCACATTAGGTAGCATGGACAATAAGGAGGTCAGCATAACTTTGCGGCCGGAAGCAACAGTGAAGAAGGGAAGTATGTTATATCAAAAGAATGAAACAACCTGCGATATATAATAATTGAAAAGCCCGAAGGTTACTTTAAGAGTGATGAAGCGTTATTATCCTGATTATCCTTGAAAGACACACGTTGTGAGCAGGCCGGTCGCGAGACCGGCCTATGCTTTTTATACAACATATTCCTGTTCAAGAAACTGATAGATGGCAATCATATCTTCCGCTCCCAGCCCTTTTGCTACTGCTTCCTGCAAAGTATCGGCAAGCGCATTGCCTGCGGGCGTATCCATTCCCTGCGCTTTTGCAAGCCGTATGTCTTTTGCGAGAAGACCCAAAGGGAACGACGGTGTGAAATCATGATTGATGATGCTCTGCGATTTACTCCTGGATAACACGCTGGCTAATGGTCCGTCATTGATGAGCGGCAGGAGCTGCTCGGGCGATACGCCATTATTCTTTGCGAAGATAACGGCCTCAGATAAGCCCTGCAGGGTAATGCCCAGGAAGGTGTTGATAGCCAGTTTGGCATAATTTCCGGCGCCGTTCTCTCCCAGCAGATAGGCTGCCTTACCCAGTGCCTGAAAGATGGGCCTGGCGCGTTCAAAATCTTCCTGGCGGCCTCCGGCCATAATCACCAGCTGCCCTTCTTCCGCAGGTTTTATACTGCCCGAAACCGGTGCATCCATATACCAGATGCCTTCCGCTTCACATAAGGCGGCCAGCTGCCGCGTAGTATCCGGCGAAACTGTGCTCATGTCAATGGCCAGCATATTGGCGGGCAGGGTAACGGAAAGAATGCCTTCCGGCCCTTCATATACTTCTTTGAGCGCAGCATCGTCGGTAAGCATGGTGATCACCACATCTACGTCTTCCACCAGTTGTTTCGGGCTCCTGACAACAGCTATGTCCAGTTTTTCCTGTAATGCTGTAGCCTTCGCTGGTGTGCGATTGTAGACTTTTACCTTAAAACCGGCTTTGACAAGATTGGTTACCATGGGCGTGCCCATATTGCCAAGACCGGCCCATCCTATTTTCAGACGACTCATAAGACTTCTTTTTGGTAGTGTATAAATCTAGGAAAAACACCGTAAAAGAGCACAATTTATTCCTGCAGTGGAAGTGCCCGCCAGGGCATTCCACTGCCCACGTTATTAACACGCCGGTACGGCCGGTAAGCCAGTTACCGGCCGTACGGCTTGCTATGGGTTGGCGATGAGCCGGACGCCTGGGTCCGGATCAACCGGGATATGCAGATATGCTGAAGTATACACGGGCATGATCAGTTAAAGATCACGGATGCTTTCAGATGTGTAATGTAATTGATCCTGTCTGTATGGTCGGCTGCCGGCAATTGCTTCCAGGAAGGCGCCTGATGCCCTTCATAGGTTGTTGTTGTACCTACTTTTACCGTTTCTACCGTCTGAAGGTGTTGGGGGATCTTTGCGCCAAACCAGTGTGCATCTTCCTGCTGTGACCAGGTGGCCAGTGTAAGAATCGCACCGGTGGGATAAGCGCCGGCAGCGCCGCTTCTGGCATGCTGTACGGCAATGGCATTCCCGAGCAGTACGGTATGGGTCTGGCGTTTGTTATCGATCACCGAGGTTATCAGCTGAAGTTGTGCGCCGTTCACTACTTTATCGGGCCTGTCAGCATCTGCCATAGCAGGCGTAAAGACGAAGTCATTGCCTTTCATGGGTTGATGACAGTTCACGCATTCCTGTGTAAAGGTGAGTGTTTTCCCATAAGGTTTCAGTTCATTCCCTTTCCACCTGGCCCAGCCCCAGCCTGCTGTACCGGCATATTTCTTATCGTCTTTAATCATGAATTCAACCTGTTTCAGTTCACCGGTATTGGCAACAAGGTTGCTGTCAGTCAGTTGTTCCCAGGCTACTTTGGCGAATATGGCGCCATTGGGCCATGGATTGGTCTGGTGCCTGTTAATTGCCTGAATGGCTATGTCGTTGCCCAGGATCACCCGCATTGTACCGTTGTCGAACCTGTCTGAGATATTCACGATCTGCCAGTCCCTATAGTCATGTATATAGGCGATGCCATTAGGCGCAGGTTGCACTGCCTGAACAGCAGGAAGCGCGCCGGTGGCCCACTTGCTGAATTGTTGCTGCGCCACTGTAATGCGGGAAGTGTCAGATACTTTGACCGGGGCCAGACCGCCCACATAAGTCTTTAAGGTATTGATGTCCTTTTCTGTTAACCTGGCCTCTCCGTGGAAGGTAGTATAGGAGGGGAGCGGCATTGCTCCCAACATTGCCTGGTTCACAGACAGGAAAAGACTGGCCTTCTGATCGCCGGCAGAAAGGCTGTCCCAGTGTGAGAAGTTCAGCGCCTTCCTGCCATCCCTGATATGACCGGCCACCAGCCAGGAAGCAGGGGCTATCTTATCGAACCACTTTAGTTTAGTCTCGTTTGAATGACAATCGTAACAGGACACCCGCAGGACTTGGGCTACGTCAGGTGGTACCTGGATGTCTTTTGTAACCGGAGGATTCTTAATACCCGGTCTGATAAATTGTATCAGGATCAGGCCACCGGCTATGAGCAGGGCGATGTTTACAATTTTTTTTCTAAGGAAGGTGGATATAGACATTGTTGGGCCGATTTGTTGTTACTGGCAAAATTGCCCGTAGAGAATACCAATAGCAAGCAGAAATTGTTGTACGGGGAGAATAAATAGCTGAACGTGGAAAATTGATGGTTGGGAAGGTGAGATGTTTCGAAATCCGCAGCGCGAAAAAAAAATAAAATAGACAGACTTGTCTGTTTGTTTTATTTTCCCTTACCTTTGTATCATGAGTAAAGAATCATTACAACCACGCGAGCGGATATTAGCAACCGCGTATGCGCTTTTCCTGAAACAGGGCTATAACTCCACCGGTATAAACCAGATCATAGAAGAGGCAGATGTGGCCAAGGCTAGTTTTTACCAGCATTTCAAATCAAAGGAAGATCTGTGTGTGGGCGTCCTGGAAAAGCGTCATCATTATATAGAGGAGCAGCTGCAGGCGCTGTCTGCTCAAAAGCGGAGTGCTAAAATGAAGGTACTCGCTTCTTTCGACCTCATCTCACTGCTGAATGAAAAGGAAGATTTCAGAGGCTGTGCTTTCCTGAACATTCTTTCGGAGATCCCTGTGGAGAATACGAAGGTGAGGAATGTCATTCATGCCCATAAAAGTAATGTAAGGCAGTCTTTTAAAGACCTGTTGCAGCATGCAGAACTGGCCGACCATATATACCTGTTGTATGAAGGGGCCTTTGTGGAAAGCCAGTTGTACCGCGACCAGTGGCCGGTGAACAGGGCCAGGAAAATAGTCAATTCATTAATCAATTAATATATAGAACATGGAAAAGAAATATCCGTTACCGCCATTTACGCTGGAAACAGCCAAAGAGAAAGTACAACTCGCGGAAGATGCATGGAATTCACAGGACCCTGAAAGAGTATCACTGGCCTATACCGTTGATACAGAGTGGAGGAACCGTTCCACATTCCTGAATGGTAGGGCTGAAGCAAAGAAATTCCTGGAAGAGAAATGGAAGAGGGAATTGAACTATAAGTTAAAGAAAGAGCTGTGGGCTTTTACTGACAACAGGATTGCCGTAAGGTTTGAATATGAGTATCATGATAAGGATGGTCAATGGTTCAGGGCCTATGGTAATGAGAACTGGGAATTTGACGAGAATGGCCTGATGCAGCGCAGGTTTGCCAGTATCAATGACCTGCCTATACAGGAATCAGAGAGAAGGTTGTAATATCAGCAGTATCATTACAATGCTTCCGGCAACCGGATGAATAAACCGGGAATGAGCAGCATCCCTATGAGGAATGCTGCTAGCGGGAGAGGGGAGGGGTAAAAAGTACAAGAATAGTGGCAAAATGTACATTGTTTGCCCTAGCCTGCCGGCTTAATTTTGTGTCATCAGTTAATGATTAACAAACAAGCCAATTACTCTTAAAACATTCAATACTATGAAACGCACAGCATCTGCCATCTGGAATGGTACTATCAAAGAAGGTAAAGGTAATATCTCTACACAGAGCACTGTTCTGGATAAAACACAATATTCCTTCAACAGCCGTTTTGCGGAAGGTGTAGGTACCAATCCGGAGGAATTGATAGCAGCAGCACATGCGGGTTGTTTCAATATGAAACTCACCCTCGATCTGGAAGCGGCAGGATTTAAGGCAGACACCCTGGAAACAACATCAACAGTGACATTGGACAATGGTACAATTACCCGTTCTGATCTGGTATTGAAAGCAAAAGTACCAGGCATCACCAATGAAAAATTCCAGGAAGTAGCTGCGGGTGCGAAGGCCGGTTGTCCGGTAAGCAGGGCGCTTAACCTGGAAATGTCGTTGCAGGCGGAGTTGATAGCTTAATTAGTACAACAATCAATATATATCTGAAATCTGAATCCTCGCCGGTCGACCGGTGAGGATTTACATTTTTATCCCCTGTATCCTGTTCCCTTGATACGGGGACTAAAGTCTTCGCACAGATAGGTTTCCTGTACCATCCTCTCGAAATCATCCATCATATCCATATACTCGCTCTTGTCCCTGACCTTTGTATAGGAATCTTTTACGTTTCTGAAACATAGCATGTCGCCGAAAACGTCAGAGCCATATACACTGTAATCGGAATACTGGCAGGTATAACAGGTTTTTATAACAATGTTGCCTGGCAACTTTTCCTGCAATCTTTCGAATACGCCTTCAAATTGTTGCAGCTTTCCAACTTCAATAATTTCATTGTCCATTTCAAATCTGAAATGAAAGTAAGGCGAGCTATAGCTGGGCAGGAGGGCATCTTCCGAATAGTCCACTTCCAGCAATAGAAAGGCCTGTATGGCGGTTCCCCCTTTCCAGGTGGGAATAGGAATACGACAGCTTAATGTAAAATCTGTCAGCTGGCCGAGCTGACCCAGGGAGAAGCGACCGGGCAATGGAAGGTTTGCGGCGGGCTGAAAAAAGACGAAGGTATCTCCGGAGAAGATGATGCCATCCAGTGTAATGGTTAAGGTTTCAGCATCATTGATAATGGACGTATGGATACTGCCATGTTTGTCAGTATAGACAGCAGCGATTTCCTGATTCATAGGGTTTTACTTGAATCATAAAGATAGGTCTTCAGCCTTGATTTATAACATTTTCAGCAGGCTTTGATAATCCTGTACGCAATCCCTGCCAGGATAATGAGCGAGTAAAGGCCTAAAAGTAAGTGCCATGGTTTTAATCGTTCCTGTATCAGGTTATTGATCTTTTGCATGAGGTATCAGTTTGGTACCACCTATGAGGGCAACACTCGCTCCAAAAAGGAGTATATTGTCTGAAATCCTTTGGTGTTGAGAGATTGCCATTCGGCCTGTTTAAGTGCGTACGGGAAAAGTGTCTCATTTTGAGAGGATGTGTATATCATTTTAAAAAAAATACGCGTGAGACTGCAATGGTAATTTTCCTCCATTTTTATATATTAGCAATAGAGAAAGTACAGGATTTTATCCTGCGAGCCGGGCGTATCATTATAAGAATGTGCTTGAAATAAATAGTGAGGATTTATCAATTTATGATCAGTGTCATAGAAAAATTCTTTCAGATTTATTTTTCACCGGAATTTTTATAATCAATGGCTACAAGAATATATTGGCTGCACAAGTTTGAAAATTCGTCCCAGCTGGGGATCATGTCAAGACCCAGGGGAAATGAGTGGCTGGAAGAAGAAATTCTGAGTGCTAAAAGGCAGGGAGTGAAAGTAATTGTATCCTTGCTGGAGAAGGATGAGATCCTGGAGCTGGACCTGCAACGCCAACCTGCCATATGCGCCAAACATGAGATCCTGTATTTACACTTCCCTATACCAGACAGGTCCATTCCAAGCCAGGACAAACAGTTGCATCACTTCATCAGGCAGGTACAGGAAAGAATAGCACTGGGCGAGAGCACAGTGATTCATTGCCGCATGGGCATAGGCCGTTCATCTATTATAGCCGGATACCTGATGGTGCAGGATGGATATAAGCCCGATGAGGTATTTAGCTACATCGGTAAGGTACGCGGGTTGCGGGTACCGGATACTGATGAGCAGGAAGACTGGCTGAAAAGGATCAGTCTTACGCTTAAAAAAAGTAGTTTTCGGATATAATCTTCCTATTTCTCCTCAACATTTCGGCTACAACATTTACAGTTTTGGCTACAGCTTCCTGTCGCTTTCAATGGAATTTTGTTGCACAAAACAAGCACATTATGAAATATGAAATTGAAGGAAAAGTTGTAGCTATTACCGGGGCAAGCAGCGGTATTGGCAAAGCCATTGCACTTATGCTGGCCCGTGAAGGAGCAAAGGTGGTATTGGGCGCCCGCCGGTCTGAGCACCTGGCGGAACTGGCTGCGGCTATAAAGGCAGAAGGTGGCGAGGTGGCTTATACTGTTACCGATGTAAAGCGCAGGGACGATCTGACAAAGCTCGTGAAATTGGCTTGCGACAATTATGGCAGGCTGGATGTGATGATCAACAATGCCGGGATAGCCCAGTTATCCCGCATAGACGAACTGGATATTGACGGATGGGAGGAAATGATCGATGTGAACCTGAAAGGCGTTTTATATGGGTTTGCAGCTGCCATACCGGTTTTCCGGGAGCAGGGCGCCGGGCATATCGTCAACATTATTTCCACTTCCGGAATAAAGATCGTTCCCCTGCAAGGTGTTTATGCAGGTACAAAGAACGCGGTACGTACCATCAGCGAAGCATTGCGGCAGGAGTCTGACGGCTGGCTGCGTGTAACCGGAATCTCACCGGGTTTTGTACAGACGGAATTCGTGAACAACCTGAAGAATGAGCAAATGAGAACTGCCGCTCTCGAAAAAATGAAAACGATCGGCATTTCTCCTGACGCCATTGCCAGTACAGTTGCGTTTGCTATCGGCCAGCCTGCGAATGTGGATGTGGGCGATATTGTAGTCCGTCCTGCCGCACAGGATTAATTACCTAACTTTATACAGGCGCTGTTGTGGCGCCTGTATAGGCTTTGTACTCAGTAACCGGTTTACGCATGAAAAAGGTTTCATCAGCACTACATGTATTTGACAGTATATCTGCGTTAATGCGGCATCATGAACAACCTGCTCCGCTGCATCCGTTGGTGGCATTAATAGACTATAACAACTGCAAGGCGGCGGTGGCAGACGTGGGAGAGAAATATTCCCTCGACTTTTACAAGATATCATTTAAGACCAAATTCAGCGGCCAGGTGAAATATGGCCAGCACTACTATGATTTTGAAGAGGGTGGCCTTGCCTTTTTAGCCCCGCGTCAGATCGTTACGGTACCTGCTGAGACAAGCAGTTATGAGGGGTATGTCCTTTTCTTCCATGCTGACCTTATCAGGAATTATCCACTGGGAAATAATATCCATAAATACGGTTTCTTTTCCTATGACGTGTCTGAGGCCCTTTTCCTGTCAGAAAAGGAGAAGAACGTGATTGCTTCCCTTTTTGACGCTATTTCCAGGGAACTGGATAATAACATCGACCATTTTAGCCAGGATGTACTGGTATCACAGATAGAACTGCTGTTGAATTATAGCAACCGTTATTACAACAGGCAATTCATTACCCGGAAGACCGTTCACGATGACCTGATCAGCAAAATGAACCTGTACCTGGCGGAGCGCTTTGATAACCGTAAGTCTCCTTTAAGCGGCATCCCCTCTGTCCAGGAACTGGCGGATCATCTGGGTGTTTCCCCGAGGTATTTAACCGATATGCTGAAATCGCTCACCGGCCTGAGTGCCCAACAACAGATCCATCTTCATCTCATTGAAAAAGCGAAACACATTTTAAGCCATACCAGCCTGAGCACCGCGGAGATCGCCTATGAACTGGGCTTTGAGCACCCGCAGTCATTCAATAAACTGTTCAGGCAGAAGACGAATATGACACCGCTGGAGTTCAGGCAGTCTTTTTCCTGAAGTGCTATTGTCATTTTGTGGCAGTTGTCACTGTGCGTGTCTTGCGGGGCATCATCCGGCAATGCAGCATCGGTAACAAATGCAAATTTATATAGACGCGCTGATAGCGCGGATTGTCCTGAAACGATGCGTAAACTACGCCCGAAAGAGTAGCTGTAACAGTTAGGATCGTATTACAAAACTAAAGAGAAAATTGATGCGGGAAATACGCATTTTTGCTACATTGAAATGTGTTTTAATTCATTAGTTTTCAATTAGTTGTGTATAAATATCGGCTCGACAGGGAAATCTTGTTTTTCATGAGACAGTAGGGTAAACTTTAGTAAAGGTCCCGTAGAGGTTCGCTCAAGGTAGCCTCATCCTCCCTTAATCTTCCGTTCCGGAACGGAAGATTAAGGGAGGATGAGGCTACCTTGAGCGAACCTCTACCGAAAGTTAAGTCCTGTTTTTTGTTGACAGATGCCGATTTTTTTCGTGCTTTTTTCCCGTCTTGATACCGCTTTAATACCGCTAATGCTACGTTAATCTTACGTTCACGAACGTAAGATTAACGTAGCATTAGCGGTATTAAAGCGGTATCTGTCAGGTCCTGAAATAGGTTTACACCTTAAAAAGTGTAAAACATGCAAAATTCAAACAATCAGAACAAAGGTGGACGCAAGGGACGCCTGGGACCACAGTTCCAATATGAGCAGTCGTTCATGAACAAAGTCGTAGCCGATTACATGGCCGGAGACCAAAGCATGAGCCAGGTCGCAGCTCGTTATAAGATCACTAAACCACAAATAGCTTATTGGTACTCTCTTTTTTCTTCCGAACTTAGGCAAACGACTTTGGAAAAACCCATAATATCTACGGCCATGACAGAACAGGAAAAAAAGGAGTTTGATGCTTTAAGAAAGCAAAATGAAGAACTCCGTAAAAAGCTGGAACATGCCAATTTAAAGGCATTTGCTTTTCAGACAATGATCGAAGTTGCTGAAGAACAATTTAATATTGAGATCCAAAAAAAGCCTGGTACCAAGCCGTCTGCAGAGTAAAAGAACATTATCCGGACAAGGATTTGGGTAATGTTTGCGGACTGTTTGGTAAAAGCAGACAAGCTTTTTATAAGCGGAAAAACAGCGATCATCAATTTGGCCTGGAAATGGCCATCGTTCTTGACAAAGCGGAGCAAATCAGAGCTTCACAAAAGCGACTGGGCGCCAGAAAACTTCATAGAATGCTTTCACAAACTCTTCAACATCATAAAATTAAATTAGGCAGGGATCGATTTTTCAATCTGTTGGCTGAAAATGGAATGCTTGTCCGTAAAAGAAAACGTAAGAAAATACGGACTACCGATTCTAATCATCCCTTCAAAAAATATCCTAATCTGATTAAAGAGCTGAAGCTTAGTCAGGCTAACCAGGTGTGGGTTAGTGATATTACTTACCTTCCTTTGGTAGGCTCCCGGTTCTGTTATTTGAGCCTGATAACTGATGCTTATTCAAGAAAAATCGTCGGTTATTGCTTACATCCATCACTGGAGGCCGAAGGGCCTATTGAGGCCTTAAAAATGGCTTTATCGGATATAAAGAATCCCATCAAATATAGCCTGATTCACCACTCTGACAGAGGGTCACAATATTGTAGTAAAAACTACATAGAATTACTTAATGATAGTCACGTCGGCATTAGTATGGCCGAGAAGGGCAACCCGTATGAAAATGCCATTGCTGAGCGAGTAAATGGAATATTAAAGTTAGAATTTGGCCTGGACCGGTTATTTAAAAACTATGAAGCCGCGGCTGCTATAGTAGCAGAGACTATCCGCATCTACAATGAACAAAGGCCTCATACAAGCTGCGACTATCTGACTCCGAATCAGGCACATACAAAACAAGGGGAATTAGTAAGGAGATGGCGAACCAAGAAAAAAGATGGTCCAAAATCAGGATTAACAGCAGATACTGTCAACCTGATCCAGGACTAAAATCTAAAGAAAACAACCTTTTTAGGATTATCTTTTAATATTGTAAAATTCAAACGGATTATCTCACCAAAAGTGTAAACCTATACCAGGATAAGACAATCAAAGCGGTATTTGTCAAGTCCTGAAACAGGTTGTCCTGGTACAGAAAAACTGTCTTAGTACTAAAAAAGCTTTACAGTTTATTACTGATGATCAGGATTAACTTTACAGTTTAGCAGTTCGGTACAACTATAGTACCAATGGCCTTAACTTACGTTCAACTTACGTCCTGAACGCAAGTTGAACGTAAGTTAAGGCCATTGGTACTATAGTCATATGCTTGCTTCACCCTGGCGCTAAATAAAAGAAAAGGCACTGCGCCTGTGGCTGCTATTTACCATATATTTTTCGTAACTTACTTAACCAACTTCCTAATAATTACCAGCTTAGACATACCTGGGGGACACTAGAAAATTGTTTTTCATTAAACATTGTTTTTATGAAAATCAGATCCTTTTTTGTTAATGGTTTGCTGGTGCTGATAATGTATACCAACTGTAGCAAAGACAAAAGACCTGTCTCAAATTTGAACGAAACAGAACGTAAACTGGTAGGCTACTGGTCTACAAAACAAATAACAGTTGAGCACACAGGACAGCCAACCGTGGTTATGAACAATTTCTCAGATTGTTACCACATTATATTCAAAGATCAGCCTTATCCAAATTTGAATACGGGGATTTATGCTGATACAAAATGGTCGGAAGACTGGAAAGACTGTTCAAAGGCTGCAAATGCCTGGAAGGTGGGCAGTGACGGTAAATTGTTGTTGGCATCCAACGATACGGTTTATGCGGATATATTGATCCTGGAAGAGGATACATTGGCATTCAGATTCAATAGTAACTGGATACCGGGCGATGTGCTGACCTTTGAATTCAGATAAGGAGGGCGAAACACCACAGGCCCATCTCTCCTTAATATTCCCTGGTCCTTCCTATATAAATATTCCTCGCATTCAAATAAGTATCAGCAGTAGGACCGGGAGTGCCACTGGAACCTTCCATCTGCATGTTAATGATCACGTAGAGCGGCTTTCCTACGAAGTTCGCATTGTGCACCGCTTTCCATACTCCATCAATGTAATGGTGGATATCAATATTAGTAGCACTTACTTTCGTGATCCAGGCACGGTAGGTGTGCCAGCTGCCGGGAGATGATACTGTTGTAAGTGTACTGGATACATCGGATGGTGTTCTGAATGTATTCTGCCAGTTGGTAGCGTCGCCCTTAAATTCCATAATATCACTTTCCGGAGGCCAGCTGTTGACGCCTGTAAGCCAGAAAGCTGGCCAGGAACCTTTGACAGTAGGCACCTGGAAATCGCATTTTACCTCCCAGTTCGGGAATTGGTCATTGACCTCTATATGCAGTTTCGTGTTGACGGCTCCGGAATGATACCTGATAGGCAGATATGGATCGCTGCTGCTGTTACCTTCATTCCAGGTAATACGCGTCGCCTTTATGGTAAGCACACCGTTATTTAAATAGATGTGATTGTGATCTGTTGGACTTCCGTACATACGGGCTGTACCGTTATGATCCGAACCCCATGGATACAGGTAATTCCATGCCGCCTCAAATGCGGTGTAATTGGCAAAAGTGGAGTTGTCGATCACCGTCTCCCAGGTGGATGCAGCTACTGCCGCCTGTTGTTGTGCTGCCAGTGAAAGACGGGGTGACTGTTCAGGCGCTGCCTGTTTCCGGCAGGCAAACAATGTAGGGGCCGTTACGATAAATACAAAAGCAATTAGCGTTTTCATAATGTGAAGTTTAAAATTGAGTGAAATCATGTGGGTTATTATTGGGAGATCAACCTGTGGTTATAGTTAATAATGGAAGATAATTACTCCTGGCCAAAAATTCGCCCTTAGAAGCTCAAAACTCCCGCGGCGCAGCAGCTGTATTCATTAACCCGAAATATAGCATATCCGTTCGCTGTTTCGCGAAATAAAGTGTAGTGAATTTTCAAGATGTCTTGTAAGTAATTGATAATTATATAATTGTATGATGGTCTGCCGCTTGTAATATGAGGGCCGGAATATCTGCGGTTCTTTTGCCGCCCCGATCATTATCCGTTTTCTTTCATTTAAACAATAGATTTTATGTCGATTATTAAACAATTTGTGTCAGCCGTATTGATGGGTAGTATTGTATTTTTTTCGTCGTTGCATCCAGCACAATCACAATCCGTCTCAAAGGGAGTTAAAAATGTAGTGTTGGTCCATGGTGCGTTTGCTGATGGTTCAAGCTGGTCAAAGGTCATTGCTATACTTCACGCGAGGGGATTCAATGTAATAGCTGTACAAAATCCGCTTACTTCTGTAGCAGAAGACGCAGCTGCGGCCAGGAGGGCCATTGCGCAGATGGACGGGCCTGTCCTGCTTGTAGGACATTCATATGGCGGTATGGTGGTATCCGAAGCAGGAAATGACCCTAAGGTTGCGGGCCTGGTCTATGTCTGTGCGTTGATCCCTGATGAGAACCAGGCAGTAGCTGATGTATTGAAACCATATCCTCCTGCTCCTGGCGGTGCGGAATTCCAACAGGATGCGGCAGGATTCCTGACGCTGTCACTCAAAGGGATCAATGAACATTTTGCGCAGGACCTGAATGCGGAAGACAGATGGATTGTTTACGCTACACAAGGGCCATGGGCAGTTAAAGCCACAACAGATAAAGTATCTACACCAGCCTGGAAGACTAAACCTTCCTGGTGTATCATTGGTCAGGAAGATCATATGGTGATCCCGGAATTGGCAAGGGCAGAAGCAAAAATGATAAAGGCAACTACACTTGAACTGAAATCAAGTCACGTTCCCATGTTGTCACAGCCCGACAAGGTGGCTGCCTTCATCATCCGCGCAGCTGGTCAATTGTAGGCCTGCCGCTGTAACTGTACATACCCGGGTTTTTGTGACACAGATAGACGGAGGAATCATAACGGGGTTGACAACCGGGAAATGATCATCTCCTGATAATCGTAACCTCGGAAATATGTATAAAACAATGCACATCGCTCCGGCAGCAGCGCCGGGTTTGCAGCCCCGGGTGACAACCCGGGGCATCCCGGGTTTTCCGCATACCTTATATCTGAAGTGGGATGTCTTCCCTGGCCGGGATCATCAATTGATGCAGCGGTTCATCTGGCAGAAAAGAATAACTTATTGAATATGATAATGACTGCTTGTCAACCCCTCCACAATATTTTGATATCCAGTTTAAAATGAGTAAATTTTATAGACGGTGAAATAATAGACAGCATTTGTCCAGATATCATTTTTCGATTGTCATGTATATAAAAGCAGCTGCACACATTTATCAATCTGTTAATTTATAGCATGAAAAATATGAAGAGCATAACTGTGAACGGAAAACCGGAAACGGGGAGTGGTAAAGACTTGAGCACTGTGCCGGACCAACGGATAAAGCGATTGGAGAACGAGCGCAGGATACTTCTGGAATTAGGCGATGACATCACCAAGGTCAGGGAGAAGAATGACCTGATCGTTTTATTTTCATCGCGACTCAAGTCCATCTTCCCTTTTTCCCATGCCATTGTTAGCCTGATAGACTATGAAGCAAGGGTATATTGCCCCTTTTTACTCGATCCCAAATCTTCCCCCATTAAAGAGCATGCGGATTACCCTGCTCTCGTTGCAGGACATTTTCCGCTGGATGAACCGTTTATTCAACAGGTGATGGAAAATGACGCCCCCAGTTCCTTTATCCTGGAAGATATTATGGATGCGCCGGGAAGTCCTCCTTTTCTGAGAGTGAACTATGATGGTGGCGTGAGGGAGATCCTAATGACCCCTCTTAAAAGCAAAGGGCAGGTGATAGGCTTCCTGCATATGTATGTTGTTAATGTCAATGACTTTACCGACGAGTTCAAAAGTATTATAAAGGGGATTGCCCCCCAGATATCAGGTGCGGTGATCAATATCATCAGGAATGAGGAAATAAGCCGGGAGGAAAGGCTGAACGAAGTGCTGTTGTCTTTAAGTAATGATATGGTGAAGGTCAGGAGCCGCCAGGACATGCTGAATGTGCTTAACTCCGGCCTGCGGGAGGTCATCGGTTTTTCTCACAGTATGATGACGGTGATGGACGAATCGGAAGAATACTATAAAGCCTACCTGGCTGATGCCGATGCGGGATTCAGGGAACTGACAGACTATGGCGATGTGCTTGAAATGCCCAGCCCTGTTGAAGACGGTATTTACGATATCGCCTCCCTTTATTACAAGCCGCTGGTCTTTAATATGGATGCCTTCGATATAGACAAAGCGCCTTTGTGGTTTAAGCTGCATTATGAAATGGGGGCGCGGGAAATGATCGTGAAGATACTGGGCGACAATGGTTCCTCAAAGTATAGCCTGATGTTGTTTGGTGATAGAACAGGGACTTTCGGAAAAGAGGCTGTAAGTATTCTCCAGCGTATATCCGGCCAGGTCTTTACCGCCATCAGTAATATATCGGCCAATGAGGAGATATTGAAAAGAGAGAATGAAAAATCATTCCTGCTGGATTTCAGTAGCGATATTGCCGGGGTAAGAAGTAAGGAAGATCTTGCGGAAGTACTGCGTAAGTGTCTTCGGAAACTAAAACCGCAGCTGGGGTATGTTATCCGGAAGATCAATGACGACAGGTCTACTGTAAGTGCCTATGTATATGACGCCCTTAATATTCCTGATGACGATGATGAACTGCAGGAAATCATTAATACCAGGTTCCCTATTCAAGACGGGTTGCAGAACAGGGTGCTCGACAGTGAAATTCCCCTTCTCTTCAGTGTAAATGTGGAGATGAACCGGGGAAATACTTCCAGGTACCTGCAATTCTGGAAGAGAATGGGGCTCAAAACAATGGTAGGCACGGCTTTGCGTACAGGAGATACCAAACTGGGTATTTTATGGTTAGGTATTGAAGAAGTGAATATACCGCTGTTGCAGGGCATATGCGCGCAGACTTCCGTTGCCATGTCCAACATCATGGCCAATGAAGAACTGCTCCGCAGGGAAAGGGAACAATCATTCCTGGTTGAATTCAGTCATAACATCGCTTGTGTACGTACAAAAGAAGAACTGAAAGAGACCATTTCCGAGGTACTGCAAAAAGTGTTGAAGGTAAAGCTGGCCATGATCCGCATTATAGAAGATGACGGTCTTACGCTCAGGCCTTATATATACGATGAAAGTACCTTTGAAAAAGTAAGCGAGACCTTCAGAATGATGGCATCAAAAAATATTGATGTAAATGAACCGCTTACGGCAAGGGTGCTGGAGAGTGAAGAAGCGGTTATCTTCAATGTGGAAGAAGAATTGCGGATGGGCAACCCAGGGCAGTATATTAAGCTCTGGAAAGAGGTGGGGGCAAAGAATGCCTTCGGCGCTGCATTGCGCGTAGGGAATGTAGCTGTGGGCACATTCTGGCTGCTGATGGATGAGATCAATCTCACTATTCTCAAAGGCATCTGTGCACAGGTGTCTATCGCCATCTCGAATATCCGCGCCAATGAAAAGATCCTTGCTTACAAGCAGAAGCTGGAAATGGAGAATGATTACCTGCGGGAGCAGATCAAAACGATCTACAATTTTTCAGAGATCGTAGGCAGTGGCACCCAGATGCAGAAGGTATACCGCCTGATATCCCAGGTGGCGGAATCCGGCTCGACGGTGCTGTTACTGGGCGAAACGGGTACCGGCAAGGAATTGATCGCACGGGCTATTCACAATGCATCTCCCCGAAGGAACAAACTGATGGTAAAAGTGAACTGCGCCGCTTTACCTGCCCACCTGATAGAAAGTGAGCTTTTCGGCCATGAGAAAGGCGCCTTCACCGGTGCCATAGACAGAAGGATCGGTAAGTTTGAGCTGGCAAACAACAGCACATTGTTCCTGGATGAAATAGGCGAGATGCCGCCGGAACTGCAGGTAAAATTGTTAAGAGTACTGCAGGAAAGGGAACTGGAGAGAATAGGAGGAAAGTCTACCATTAAGGTGGATGTGCGTGTCATTGCAGCCACCAACCGTGACCTGGAAGCTGAAGTACAGGCCGGCCGGTTCAGGTCTGACCTCTATTACAGGCTGAACGTGTTCCCTATTAGTCTGCCGCCATTGCGGGAACGGCCGGAAGATATTGAGCCGCTGGCCAATTTCTTTGTGGCTAAGTTTAGTAAAAATGCCGGTAAAAAAGTCAACCGCATCTCTCCGCAGGTATTGCAGGAATTAAAAGCTTATGATTGGCCGGGCAATGTCAGGGAGCTGGAACATCTGATAGAAAGAAGCATCCTGTTGTGCGAAGGGCAGACCTTAACAGAGATCCATCTGCCCAGGCACGAAGAAAAAGATAAGCAGATCACCGGGTTCTATAATGTGGCCCTGGAACAGATTGAGCGCGCACATATCATTGGTGTGCTGAAGAGATGCAGTGGTAAGATCTCAGGCGCAGGCGGGGCCGCAGAAATACTGGAGGTGCCCGGTACTACGCTTCATTCCAAGATGAAGAAACTGGGTATCTCAAAAGCAGATTATTTTATAAAATAAGTGGTCATACCTCATCATGAAGGCTGGAACATATCCTGTTCCGGCCTTTTTCATTTTATACAGATGGAACACTCACGGTATTTAGTGAAAGACACTGACAATTCCCTTAATAAAGTGAAAGGAAAACCACTGTTTTGCTTGTATTGTGTTGGTTGTTAATTGATTATCCGGATGGCATCCGGCTTGTAAAATAGTAGGCGGAAATCAATGAATGATGAAGCGCATTTCCCGCCAACCGGCAACAGGGTAACCGGGGATAACGGGTAAGACTAATCAATTTTTTAACTCCTGCCTGGATACAGGCATTAAACATTCAGATCATGAAAATAGTAGTAATCGGCGGCACCGGCCTTATCGGCTCCAAGACAGTAAACAGGCTTCGCGCACTTGGCCACGAAGTAATTGCAGCATCTCCAAATTCAGGCGTCAACACCATCACGGGTGAAGGGCTTTCGGAAGCAATGGAGGGCACAGATGTGGTGATAGACCTGGCTAACTCTCCTTCCTTTGAAGACAAGGCTGTAATGGAGTTCTTCGAAACTTCAGGTCGCAACCTGCTGGCAGCAGAGGCCAAAGCAGGCGTCAGGCATCATATCGCTTTGTCGGTAGTAGGTACGGAAAGACTGCAGGACAGTGGTTATATGCGTGCAAAACAGGTACAGGAAAACCTGATCAGGCAATCAGGCCTGCCATTCTCGATTATACATTCTACCCAGTTCTTTGAGTTCCTGGGAAGTATTGCTGCTTCCGGCGCAAAAGGTGAGGCCATTCATTTATCGCCCGCCGCTGTGCAGCCTATTGCATCAGATGATGTAGCTGATGCCGTAACTGCTGTCGCAGTGGGAGCGCCACTCAATGGCATCGTAGAAATTGCTGGTCCGGAAAGGGTCGGTCTTGCTACGCTGGTAGGCCGTTACCTGGCTAAAAAAGGCGATCCGCGCAGCATTGTTGCCGATCCGCATGCCTTGTATTTCGGCGCAGCGCTGAATGACCAGTCGCTGGTGCCCGGCCCGAATCCACGTATTGGCAAGATCGATTTCGAAACCTGGTTCGCCGGCCAGGCGGTAAGCGTGTAACCCGGAATTTTTAAACCTGCTGTCACGATTTGCCATGTGCTGCCTGTAACGAAGATGACGGGTGTCAGCTCGTTGCGGCTGTTGTAACAGGTATGCGCTTTCCACCCGTTCGCGCATAGTTTTTTTTCCTGACGCCGGCGCAATATGGCTGCGACATCCGGTCAGCAACGCAACGACACATCAGCGCCTGGCAGGTCTGACAACCCAATACGATGACGAATAACTATGCTACAATGAATATCCGGGGATACCAGTGGCCGGTATTGAAGAAGCTGCTCAGGCAGCGTTTCAGTGAACTTTCGGACGAAGACCTGGTGTTTGAAGCAGGTAAAGAAACGGAGCTGTATACCAGGATCGAACGTAAAACCGGTAAGTCGCAGGAAGATGTTGCCCTTATCATCAAAGGCATGCAACAGGCATATTTGCAGCAGACAACATTGCTGTAGGCATGAAAGTCCCACCATCAATATTGAGGTCAATAACAATCATTATTAACATTAAAACCGCAGAAAAAATGCAAGAATTCCTCTTAGTGATCCACAGAGATCTGACCAGCGCTAACCCGGCACCTTCCCCGGAGGAGATGAAAGAAGCCCTTAAGCCGTATCAGGAATGGGTAGCTGGTATTGCGGCGCAGGATAAACTGGTAGCCCCTCCCAAACGCTGGGATGTTGACGGTCGCGTTATTAAACATGAGAAAAAGAAAGATCATGTATACAATGGGCCCTATGCCGAAGGCAAGGAATCTATCGGGGGCCTGTTCCTGATAAAAGCAAAAGATTACGATGAGGCAGTAGAGATAGCAAAAGGCTGTCCGATCATTAAATACGGTGCTATCGTTGAAGTACGTATGGCTATCACCGCTGCCTGAAAACACTACTGAACAAAGCATAAATAAAGCCTTTACCATGTTGTAAAGGCTTTATTAAAACCATTTGCTATGATAAATTTTTCGCAATTCCTTCATTCTTCTATAGGCAGAAAACTGATCATGTCTATCACAGGGTTGTTCCTATGCCTTTTCCTTATAGTACATCTGGGAGGCAACCTTACTTTGTTTGCCGGCGATGAAGGTTATAACTTTAATATCTATGCCCATTTTATGACCCACTTCCTGCCTGTTGAAATTATCAGCTATGGGCTGTACATCTCGATATTGATACATGCTTTCTATGCACTTTTGCTGACGGTGAAAAATAGCCAGGCACGTCCCGTGAAATATGCGGTTGCTCCCAAAACGCCTGTGAAATGGGCCTCCCTGAATATGGGATTGCTGGGCAGCATTATTTTCCTGTTCCTTATTATACATATGAGTAACTTCTGGGCCAGGTATAAATTCATGGAGGGAACTTACAGGGAATACCGGAAAGAACTGCTGACGGGAACCCTGACATCTGCCGTTTATGAGCCGGTCTCACCTGATTTTGAATATGCCGTGACTACAGAAAGCAATGTTGAGATCGTGCGAGTGAAAGACCTGTATGCGATAGTGGCGCATAGCTTTAGCCTGTGGTGGTATTCCTTATTGTACCTGGTAGCGATGGTGGCGGTATCCTATCATTTGTACCATGGTTTTCAGAGCGCTTTCCGGACGGTGGGAATGGTACAGAAAAGATATACGCCTGTTATACAATTCACTGGTATATGGCTCTTCGCGGTCATTATTCCATTGACGTTTGCATCGATGCCGCTGGTGTTCTACATAAAAAGCCTGCTATAATGTTGAAAAGGACAGGGAGGAATTAGTTCTGCAGCTTTTGGTTTAACTGATCAATGTTTTTTGTCATTAATGTTTTATCGGCCGGCGAATTGGCCAGCTGCAAAGCTGTCTTATAGTATTCCAGCGCTTTATGGTCGTCAATATCAGTATATAGGTTACCTAACAATGCGTGGTAAAAATAGTTGCCGGTTAAGGAGAGTTTTTCTGCTTCCACGATGGCCTGTTGTTTGCCTTTGACCCTGGCCAGCGCAAAGGTGCGGTTTAAGGCGGCAATTGGTGAGTACTCGAGTATCAGCAGGTGATTATACAGGTCAAGGATATTCTCCCATTTCTCTCCGGAACTGGCCTTATGCGTATGCCAGTAGGCGATGCCAGCCTCGAGGTGATACTTGGTGAGGGTGGGAGCAGCAGCGGCTTCGTTGAGGTAGTACTCGCCCCGTTCTATCAGTTCCCGGTTCCAGCGCGTCTCATCCTGGTCGTCGTACAGGATGAGGCCACCGGTATCATTTAATCTCGCATCGAAGCGGGAGGCATGAAAGCACATCAATGCCAGCAGCGCATTGACGGCGGGTTTGTTGGTGTGTGGATGATCTATCAGCAGATAATTCAGCCGCATCGCTTCTATGCAAAGGTCTCTTCGTAGTACCGTGTTATTGGAGGTGGAGTAGTAGCCTTCGGAAAAAAGCAGGTACAATGTTTTGAGTACGGCATCCAGGCGGTCATTGATCTCTGCGAGGGTTGGCTGTTGTATTTTTATATCTGCCTCTTTTAATTTTTCTTTTGCCCGGTTGATCCTTTTGTAGATCACCTCCTTATTGGTCAGGTAGGCGTCGGCAATTTCCTGTGCCCCAAATCCGCAGAGCAGGTTCAGTGCAAGGGCTATCTGTGATTCGGTAGGAATGGCAGGGTGGCATACTGCAAATATCATGGCGAGCTGGCTGTCGGTAATATTCTGTTCAGACAGGTCTATTTCAATCTCTTCTCCGGCCGGCATGTTGTGTTGCAGGTCTACCATGAGCTTTTGCCGGAAGAAGGTATTCCGCTTCAGCCAGTTCTTTGTTTTGTTTTTGGCTACGGTGTACAACCATGCGGTGGGGTTATCGGGGATGCCTTTGGCACTCCAGGATTCAGTAGCGGTAAGAAATGTATCGCTTACAATATCTTCTGCTACAGCTATGTGTTCGATGCCAAACAGGTAGCATAGTACCGACACTATTTTCTGGTACTCAGTTCTGAATAAATGTGGTAGCAGCTCTCTCTCTTCCATACAACAAATAAAAATGCCTTCTTACAAAAATAAGAAGGCATTTTTATTTGTTGTGCAACAGTTTCTATTTCACTGCCATACGTACCTCCACGGTACCTCCCAGATCGAAGATAGGAGCGCCTTTCGCTATTTCCAGGGCTTCCTCATAATCGGCAGCCTTTATCACTATAAACCCACCTATAGATTCTTTGATCTCTGCATAAGGACCATCCGTCACACTCTTATCGTGCTTCAGCACCCTTCCATTGGCTTCCCAGGGCTGCGGGGGCCTGGCAAGCTTATTTGCTGATTCCAGGCTGCGTAGCCAATCCCTCCAGCGGCTCAGATGTGCCTGCAGCTCTTCGGGAGAGGGTTGAATTTCTTTCGTTTTGTAATCCCGGCGGAACACTAATAAGAATTCATTCATAATTGTGGATTTAGTATGTCGGTAATAAGGGCTCAGCCAAATTGCCCTACCCTATAAGTGCCTACAGCATCAGGCATTGGAAATGCAATATTAAAACGATTCCACGTATTAATAGACGAAATAGCCAATGTCAGGTCAACAAGTTCTTCTTCGGTGAAATGATCTTTTACCTGTGCATACACTTCATCAGGCACCTGGCAGGCAGTCACCGCTTCTGCCCAGGCCAGCGCCGCTCTTTCTTTTTCTGTAAAATAAGGCGTTTCTCTCCAGGCACTTATACTGTACAGGCGCTGCTCTGTTTCCCCATGAGCGCGGGCGTCTTTTGAGTGCATGTCCAGGCAATAAGCACAGTTATTGATCTGAGATACCCGGAAATCGACCAGTTCTATCAGCCTTTGGTCCAGGGAAGATTTCTTGAGATACGCGCCAATAGTAAAGAGCGTTTTTAATGCATTTTGTCCTTTTTCATAAAAATTAACCCTCTGTTTCATTTTACTGGTTTTTTGTTGTGTGTTAATGACAATCGGTTTTTGCTTATTGGACAAATTCCGGTGAATTTTTTTTCTTGTTAAATAAGAATGTCGTTCTGCGCTTTTATAGGAGGAGGTAATTCCTTTTCACCCATCATTTCCCGCAGATCTATCTCTATAGCCCGGCAGAGCTGTGAGATGGGAACGTCGTTGGCACTGCCTTCAAAAGGATTCTCCGTGCTTTCCCCCACCTGTTCCAATGCGGTGTACATCCAGGAGATGATGACACTGAAGGGAATGATCAGCCAGATCATATGTCCTTTCATAACGCCTGTTACGATATTATCCAGTTTGTCAAATTCCTGTAACATGCCAAAAGGGAGCAGGAAACAGAATATGCGGACGAAGATGGTATTGATGATAGCATACTGCCTTGGGTAGGGAGTATCCTTAATGGATTCGCATTGTCCCTGCAGGCTGTAAAGTGTGTTCAGTATCCGTTGCATTTCAAGGTACTGGGCGGGTACCAGTGCCTGGGTGTTATAGATGTCCTTCACGCACTTGTTTTGTAATGACAGCAGCTGTGTTGCCTTGTTGCGGACGCCTGAAATAGCCGTCTGGTCTTCGGCCGACAGGTATTTCGACAGCTCCTTTTCAAGGTCTGTTTGACGCTCGGGAATGGTGTAGTATTGCTGGTATTCTGCATTATGGTGAGTGTCTGCCACTTCCCATACACGTTCTTCCCGCAGCTGGTAACGCATGATAGTGAGCCAGGCAAAGTGGCGGTCGAGTAATGTCCGGGTCGCTGCTGCATCGGTCAGGTAATCCCGGCACACAATGCCCCAGGCCCTGCTGCTGCTGTCGATATTGCCCCAGATGCCGTGCGCCTGCCAGGTACGGTTGTAGGTCTGGGTGTTTTTAAAACCTACAATAAAGGCCGTGGCAGTTCCCAGTAGTGATACCACGTTCCAGGGTACCACCAGCCATCTTATTCCCAGTTCATGATATAGTATTACCGGCAGGGCGCCCAGGATGAGCAATATGTATATCTTTCTTCTTGTCCAGATGAGAAAGTCGGATAACTTGTAGGATTTACCAATGTGCATATCGTCTGACTAATGTTAAGATTTTAATGCACCTGGCTACGCGGTTTTTCCTTCGTCTTCAGGTGATTCATCCCGCATGGCAGGTTCGTCCAGGAATTCACATCCCTCGCAGGAATTGTCTTCATGTATTTCTTCCAGGGCTGTTTGTACCAATGTTACAGGTGTTTCTTTCTCCGGAAAGAGCTTGTGGAGGATTTGGGTAAGTGCTGTCATGATTTATAGTTTAGGTGATTTGACCAGGTGAATACAATCGATGTGCCATGCGGATAAGTTGCTGATTATTATTAACTTGTATGAGTTTTGAACGGGGCCGGCTCACTGTATATCGTGAAAGGGCGGATTTTACACGGTATATAGTGTCATTTGGGGGGATAGGGATATCGTACTATCTATATAACATCACCAGGAAAATGTCACGCTATGAAAAAGATACTCATTCTGATCTTTATTTTCTTTAGTGGTTTGATGAGTGGATATAGTCAGTCATGTGATTTTACCGAAACTTCTTTTTTGCCGGATGAAATAGATACTTCAGTGGTGAGCCCGGACAGTTCGCGGCCATATGCTTTGATTGCGGGTGGAAGTAAGGGGATCGGGTATGCGCTTGCCGAAGCATTAGCCAAACGAAAATACAATCTGATCCTGATCGCAAGACATCTTGATAGTCTGCTGGCTGCAAAGCAAAAGCTTGAATCGGCATATGCAATTCATGTAGAAATATTGGTACATGATCTAAGCAAGGAAGAATCGGCCACGGAAATAGCCAAATGGTGTATGGACAGGAATATTAAACTGAAGGTACTTTGCAATGTTGCGGGGCATGGCGGCCCCAGGGACTATTTACTTACCTCGCTCGATACCTTGCGTTATATGGTCAGGTTGAATGTTGAATCGATGATGGCACTCAGCCTTACATTACTTCCCCTGTTAGAGAAGAATGCTCCGTCCTGTATCCTGAATGTTGCCAGTATGGCTGGCTTTGCTCCCATTCCAATAAAGAACCTGTATTCTGCCACAAAATCTGCTGTTGTCTTTTTTAGTTATTCGTTACGCTACCAGTTGAAGAAAAAGCATATCAGTGTGAGTTGCCTTTGTCCCGGCCCTGTTTTTACTAAACCGGAAATAAGACGGGAAACAGAGAAGAGATTTGGTTGGTTTGGAAAAAAAATGGCAGTCAGTCCGAAAAGAGTGGGAGAAATAGCTGTGAAGAAAACATTGAAAGGGCGACTGATAATTGTACCAGGTACCCTTGCAAAAGTTATTGCTGTACTTATACGAACGCTGCCAAGAAGAACGGTAACCTCTCTCTATGCCAAAGCGGGTGATTAAGGCTGAAATGCTTCGTTGTTAAATATGTCATGTAATGTTGTTAATGTAGTATTACTTACGAAGAAGCTTATTCACGGTTTCTTCAAACTCCCGTTTGAATTTCTCGTGATATTCTTTCGAAGCAGGACCATAGAAATTGGTTTCAATCGCTTTCACCTTTCCTTCTCTGTCAATAAAGATCGTTGTAGGGAAGTTTTTAAGTGCTGTTAGCTGTGGAAGTGTCTTTTCGGCTTTTTCAGGATCGGACGCCGTTGCACCTGTGATCAGCATCTGGTAAGGCACGTTGAACTTTTCACGGAACTTCCTGAGGCTGTTGGCAGATCTGCTTTCGTCAGTGCTTAATTCATAAGCCAGTGCAATCACCTCTATTCCCCTGTCTTTATTTTTGCGGTAATATTCGCTCAGAAAGGCTGTTTCATCCATACAATTGGGGCACCATGATCCCATTACCTGCAATACCACCACTTTACCTTTATACTGCGCATCATTGATGGAGACTGTCGCTCCGTCAATATTTCTGAAACTGAAATTGAGCTTTTCCTCACCGCTTCCCCTTACTGCAGTTACAGGAACATTCGCCTGTGGCAGGGCTGCCTGTTCATTACGTGTTGCCACCCAGTCTTCTTTAGCACTGGCGCCATTATAAAAAGTGCCGCTCATTTTATTGCCACTGATCCTTGCCAGGAAGAGCATGGCGTGACTCCCGTCGAATGTGGAGAACAGTATGGAATCGCCGGCAATAGTTCCTTCCAGGTAACGGTAATCTGCCGATGGCGTGAGGATGAAGCCTGATATTTTATTGCCCTTTTGTGTGAAACTACCCACAGCCGGACGTTTAGTCCGGTTCGGGCGCGTAATTTCCATAGACCATTTTCCCTGTATGCTGCCTTTTGCCTTAGCTGGCATAACGGTACTGTTTGCCGCCAGACGAGCAGAGAAAGGAACAATGATATCTTCACCTTCTGCGCCTTTTACCCATACACCATTCAAGCTGTCGGTACCTACTTTCCTGACCCTGAAGAAGGATTCAAATACAGGCATCCTTATAACAGCTGAATCTTCGCTGAAAGAGATGTTTTCTGTCCTGATCTTTTCCCGTCCGTTGACGATATAGGCGAAGAGCTGCTGCTGGTCGTAGCGTAATTCGATAACAAATGGTATCTGCTTCCCGTCATTTCGGAATAGCGAAGCATGCCAGCGTCCCTGTTGTAGCGGCGCCTTTGTTTGTTGTGTTGTTGCGCCTGTTGCCAGGATCAGGCAGAGCATGAATATTAGTTGTTTCTTTATCATATAGCGATTTTAAAATGCCCTTTTTATCTGCCAAAAGATGCAATACCTGTTTTCAGATAAGCTGCATAGCTGGCAGGATCATAATCTGCCCCCCTGGGAGCTGCGAGTTGTTTTTGTGTAGCAGGGTCGAGCAACACATAAAATGGTTGTGCGTTTGCGTTGAATTGCCTCGCCTGTATATCACTATTCAATGCCCCTATTGTAGTGATCCTCTTTTTGCTGAAAGGGCTGACATATTGCTCGTTTTCCGGTAGTGTTGTTTTATCATCCACATACAGTTGAATGAGTACATAACTGTTCTTTAACAGGCCCAACACTGTTTTATCCGGCCATACGGCAGCCTCCATTTTTCTGCAGTTCACACAGGCGTGACCTGTGAAATCGATCAGCACTGGTTTGCCGGCGTTTTTTGCGTATGCTATGCCTTCCTGGTAGTCAAAGAAGGGATTGAGGCCAGCTGGCTTATCAAACAGGTTGGCATATTTCCTCGGACGATCGTTCGGCTGTCCTGTCAGATTATCCGCGCCGGCACTCAGCTGCCGGGTATACAGATCAAAGTCCTGGCCTGACTGGGGCGGAAGGAATGCTGATATGGCCTTCAATGGAGCTCCCCAAAGTCCGGGAACCATATACAGCGAAAATGAAAGGACGATAATGGCCATGAATAGTCTTGGAACTGACACCTGTTTTTCATCACTATCGTGACTGAATTTCAGCTTGCCCAGCAGATAAAGGCCAGCCAGTGCGGTAATAGTGATCCAGAGCACCAGGAATACTTCTCTGTCAAACAGTCGCCAGTGATAAACCAGGTCCACATTGCTCAGGAACTTTAAGGACAGTGCCAACTCAAGGAAGCCGAGACAAACTTTCACACTATTCAGCCAGGAGCCTGATTTTGGAAGACTGGTCAGCCAGGAGGGGAACAGTGCAAACAACACGAAGGGCAGGGAGAGGGCCAGTGCAAAGCCCAGCATACCGATGGCAGGGCCCAGGCGGGCGCCTGATACAGCCGCTTCTACCAGCAATGTACCTATGATTGGGCCGGTACAGCTGAAAGATACCAGGGCGAGCGCCGCCGCCATGAAGAAGATGCCGGTAAGACCTTTTTGTCCGCTGTTGTTGCCTACCTTATTCATCCAGCTACCGGGTAAGGTAATTTCAAAAGCCCCAAAAAATGAGGCGGCAAACAATACCAGTAACAGGAAGAAGCTAAAGTTAAAAATGCCATTTGTTGAGATCGCGTTCAGCGCATCAGCTCCAAACAGGATCGTGATCAGCAGTCCCAGACCCACATAGATCAGGATGATAGAAAGACCATATATGAGCGCGTCGATGATTCCCTTGCGCCTGTTTTGATGCCGTTTGGTAAAGAAGCCGACCGTTAAAGGCAGCATCGGGAAAATGCAGGGTAACAGTACTGCGGCAAAGCCACCCAGCAATCCGCCCAGGAATATAGTGAACAGGCTTAAATGGTGTGTCAGGTGCGCTACCTGCGGCTCCATCTGCTGCAGGGTACTCACTACAGCGGAGGTATCAGTGCCTGCAATGCTATCGACAGCTGACAGATCTTGTATGTCTGAAAATATCAATGCCCCGGTATCTGTACCGGCGGTGTTTCCCTGTGCATATATTTGACTGTTCAGGCCCGACAGGAATAATACAAGCACCAGCAGGCCGTATTGTATCGTCTTCATGTTCCTCTTATTTTATATCTACACTGAACTGAATATTGCCTGGCGGAAGGCATTGCCGGTCGCTACATACCATGAAAGTAATGTCTCCCTTAACAGTAGCAGTATTTTGCTGTAGTTTTATCTTCTGTTGGAAGATCACCGTTTTCTCAAAGTATTTCACTTCCTTGCCAAACTGTTGCTCCATTTTACTGAGCGGTTGTGGCTGCAGCAGGGCGCCTGTTAACTGGTACGAGTGATCGGGCGTGAAGGCGATGGCTGTCCTGACGGGCCCTTCTTCTGGCGTATCTAAGGAATAGATATGCCATCCCTGCTCCATCGTCGCTTTTATATAGATGGTGGCTTCCGTAGCGGATGTTTTTTTGGCGGCATAGCTCCATTTTACTGGTTTCAATATTTGTGCATCTACAGCCGTCCAGCATAAGGAACATAGTATGCTAAGCATGATGATCGCTTTCATTGTTACATGTGTTTAGTCGTGAATACATTATTTTTTGCCTTTGGCCAATGCCAGGGCTTCCTGGTTCAGGTGCAGGTACTCGCTGTCATTGCTGTCAGTAGCCACTTTGATCCCTTCTTCAGCCGCACTGATGGCGCCAGCCCGGTCTCCTTTCCTGAGCAGGAAGCGTGACTTATAAAGCCTGTAGGAGCCTCTCTTAGGGAAGTCTTTTTCAGCCCTGGCTATCCATCCGAGTGCTTTATCTGTGTTCTTGTTATGCAGATAATAATATTGGATAGCTGTGAAGTAGATCAGGTTGGAAACTTCCTTTTGATTCATCAGGCTGTCAATATTGGCAAGTATTTTTTCTTCATCGTTTGATGCGATGTGAATATCGATGCCAACATTATCCCAGCTCAGGATAAGATCTGTTGTTTCGGTAGTAGCATGCTGAAACTGGAAGGTTAAGGTCTCTTGTTTTACTTTCGCGGCCTGAGGTTTCACATTGAAACGGAGGAAATCATTTTCCTGTTTGTAGCTGTATGCTCCCCAGTCGCCCACCGTCTTATTCAGTATGATCGTCCAGGTATCTTTACCCGGAATGGAAAACAGGGAATAAGCACCCGCAGGTACCGCATGTCCCTCCAGTAGTACATTTTCAGAAAATGTTATCTGCGTGGAGGTATTCGCTCCCGTACGCCATACTTCGCCATAAGGCACCAGTTTCCCGAATATTTCCCTTCCCCTGACATTGGGCCTTGAATAGGAGAGTGTGATCTTACCTATCCCTAATTCCTGTATGAGGGTTTGGGTAGTGCTGCTGTTAGGCACACCCGGAACCTGGGCATAAGTGGTCAAACCGGTGAACAGGGCCAGTATCAGCAGCATCATGTTAATTCTCTTCATATAGTTTCGCATTTTTAGTATGTTAAGTGTTATGCAAATTGAGTGGAATTAATCCACAAGGCTTAGCGGAGAGTAGCCGGCCAGGCAAATTGATGGGCGAAGTGGACAAGGGGGAGGGGGAATCTGAATTTTAAAATTACTATTATGGAAAAAAGATATTTTTGAGCGCATGATGAACGACACCGATACAAAACGGCTTTCCCGGCTGACGGCAATCCTGACGCAATTGCAGACAAAGCGTCTTTTGACGGCAACAGCGCTGGCCGATAAGTTCGCTGTTAGTGTCAGGACCATTTACAGGGATATAAAAGCACTGGAGCAGGCGGGTGTACCGATACTGACAGAAGAGGGGAAGGGCTATACCCTGATGCAGGGGTACAGGATTCCTCCGGTGATGTTCACTGAAAGCCAGGCCAATGCCCTGATACTGGCGGAACAACTGGTGCTGATGAATAAAGATGCGTCATTTGTCAAGGATTACCTGGAAGCTATTGATAAAATAAAAGCAGTACTGGGACATAGCATACGGGACAAAGCGAACCTGCTGGCAGAAAGAACCCGGATCGGGCAGAACCTGAACGCGGAACGGAACAGTAACAATTTATCGGAACTGCAGTTTGCCCTTACCAATTTTAACCTTATACGGATTGAGTATGCCAATGAAGCAGGGCAAACAACAAGCAGATTGATCGAACCTTTTGCACTACTGAGCACACAGGGAAACTGGCTGCTGGTAGCCTGGTGCCGTTTGCGGGAAGAGTTCCGGTATTTCCGGATCGACAGGATTAAAAAGCTGGAGATCCTTAGTGAGCACTTTACCCCACATAATATGACCCTGCAGGAATATTTTGACCGTTATTATTAATTTCTTTTTGACCCCTGACATAGGGCTGTCACAGCCCCCATTTAGCTTTGCATCATAAACAAAAAAGGTGTTTTTTTATGATTAGTCAATTAGCAAATCTAAACTGGATCAGTGTATTAGTAGCATTTGCCGGGTATTTCATACTTGGGGCTTTATGGTTCACTTTATTTTTCAGTAAACAGTACAGGACCTCCCTGGGGCGTGAAAACGAAACGCTGCAGAACAAGCCTATTTTCATTGTTGGCCCGGCAATTTGCTCTCTTGTTATTACAGTGGCAAGCGCAGTGTTGATCTATGCGCTGAATCTCCAATCCTTTGATGATGCTTTAAAGTTCTCCTTTCTTGTAGGTATCGGGTACCTGTTTGCCAATACGGTGAACATTGCCATCAACCCGAACATTCCCCGGCCGATCCTGTATGGAATTATCAGCGGAACCTATCACCTGGTGGGTATTTCTTTCGTGAGTATTATCTTAGTGATCATGAAATAGTGAAGAACTAATGGAAAAGAAGGCTATTGAAACTTTTTGTCCTGTGGACAGGTTGCAATGGAGGGAATGGTTGCAAAAGCACCATCGTACCAAAGCATCCATCTGGTTGATCTATTACAGAAAGAAGACCAATCTTTCTACGCTTACCTGGAGTGACGCCGTAGATGAAGCGCTTTGCTTCGGATGGATAGACAGTACGTCAAAGCCTATTGACGATGAAAAGTTTATGCAGTTCTTTACCCGGCGAAAAACCAATAGTGTCTGGTCGAAAATTAATAAAGGCAAGGTACAACGCCTCATAGATGAAGGGCTGATGATGCCGGCTGGTCTTGAAAGCATTGAGGTGGCAAAGCAGAATGGCTCATGGGCAATTTTAGACGATGTAGAAGAACTGAAAATACCCAAAGACCTTGAAAAGGCATTTAAGTCCCAACATGGTGCAAAGGCCTGTTTTGAGCGTTTGAGCAGGTCGGTAAAAAAGGCCATGCTTTACAGGCTTGTATTGGCGAAACGGCCGGAAACAAGGGAACAAAGAATCGCCGATATAATGACATCCCTGGCTGAGCAATTAAAGCCACCCAGGAAGAAAACTAAAAAGTAAAATAAGCGGCTTAGGATCGCTTAAATGATAGGCTGGCATCCAAATAAGAGAGGGTGTATTCTATGTTGAAAAACAAGCCCCGGGATAGAAAGGAATAAAAAAAGCGCTAAGGCTGGTTCTTAATGAACCGGCCTTTATTATTCCTATAAAAACAATCTTATCTAAGCGGACATGGTTGTGCAATCTGCAATTTCGCCTATTGCTATTTATAGAGTACGCATGCAAACCGGAAAAGTAGTCTTAATACTAAACGATATACCCCGTCTTCAATATAGTATTGGGAAATGTGAAAATAGTATGCCTTTTTTAGCAAACGTTTGCATAACTTCAGTAGCGTAGCCGACGAACCATATAAATCCCTGTAGAGAAGACAGTAACCTATATTATTGGGAAACACCATGTAGCAAAGCATTGTAACATGCCCTGTTCCTGTATCTTGTATATTAATTGTTCATCCTTAAAACTTACGTTATGAAAACCTGACCGCTCATTACATCCCTTAACAGGATGTTCCATGTCTGCATGCGGCCATACCATTGTGTATAACCTAAACGCTCACACGTGGATGGGCAGCGCATGCCTGAATTACCTCATATTTCATCCCTCAAAAGACTATTATGGAAAAAAAGTACCTTATTACCAGCTTACTGTTACCGCTGTTCTTACTGTTTTCATCGCTGTCGCTCAGTGCACAATCGTTACCTGCCAATTTTCAGCGGGTACAGGTAGCGAGCGGCATCAGCAGCCCTGCTGCGTTGGCATTTCTTCCTGACGGCCGTATCCTTGTATGCCAGGAAACGGGCCAGTTGCGTGTGATCAAAAACGGAAGTTTATTATCTGCACCAGCTATCACACTGTCAGTCAATTCCAGCGGAGAACGTGGCCTGATCGGGATTGCGGTAGACCCCAACTTCTCCACTAATCATTATATCTATCTGTATTACACCAATACTTCAGGGCCGCATAACCGTGTGAGCCGTTTTACCATGACTGGCGATGTTGCCGGCAGCGAAACTGCATTGCTCGATCTTCCTACACTAAGCGCTATTTATCACAACGGCGGCGGTTTATCTTTTGGTAACGATGGTAAGCTGTATGTATCCGTAGGTGATAATAAGGTGGGTGACAATGCCAGGAATCTTGACAGCTATATGGGGAAATTGTTACGTATCAATACGGATGGCTCGGTACCAACGGGAAATCCCTTTAGCGGCGGCGCGGCCCGTAGCCGGGTATGGGCATATGGCCTGCGGAATCCTTTTACGAATGCCATTGATCCGGTAAGCGGTAAGATCTTTATCGATGATGTTGGTGAATCCACCTGGGAAGAGATCAATGATGCCACTACCGGTGGGCGTAACTTTGGCTGGCCGGATCAGGAAGGGACCTGTAGCTCCAACTGTACGGGGTTGACCAATCCCTTGTACAGGTATAGTACCAACAGGGATGGTACTCCTCCCGATGGTCAGGGCTGTGCCATCAATGGTGGTACGTTTTTCAATGGCGCCATCAGCAACTATCCTGCCACCTACAACGGTAAATATTTCTTCCTGGATTATTGTGGCGGATGGATCAACTACTTAAATCCCGCATCTCCTACAAGGACGGCTTTCGCTACCGGATTAGGGGGTGGGCTTGTCTATATTAAACAGGGCATTGATGGCAATCTCTATTTTCTCAGCAGGGATAATGGCGCATTGTACAAGATTATTTATACGGGTACACAGGCGCCTGCAATAACGACACAGCCAAAATCACTTACTGTGCCACAGGGACAAACTGCTACCTTCAGCGTAATAGCTACCGGCAATCCCGCACCTACTTATCAGTGGAGAAAGAATGGAGTTAATATTACGAATGCAACGGCAGCTACTTATGCTATTGCCAATGTACAACCGGCAGATTCCGGTCTTTACAGCGTAGTGGTGACCAACAGCGCGGGTAATGTTACCAGTAGTAATGCAAAACTGACTGTTGCCCAACCTAACGTATTACCTGTTGCTACCATTACAACACCTGTGAACAATGCTAAGTTCCGCGCCGGAGATACTGTTTCATTTGCAGGTACCGGTACTGATGTGGAAGATGGTACGCTGCCGGCCAGTGCATTTCACTGGTGGGTTGATTTCCATCATGCGAATCATGTTCATCCGGGACCACAACTGCGCGACAGCGTTAAAGCAGGAACCTTTGTTATTTCAGATGGAGGCCATACGGAAACAGATATCTGGTACCGTATTTATCTTGCTGTAAAAGATAGCAGGGGAGAGGTGGATACCACCTATGTGGAAATGCGGCCTGTAACGTCCAATATAACGCTGAAAACGGAACCGGCGGGCCTGCAGCTCCGTCTCAACGATATACCTTTTACCACGCCTTATTCCTCAGCAACTTTATCGGGTATGGTGAGACCGATGGATGCACCTTCTCCGCAAACACTTAACGGCGTAACGTATATTTTCGATCATTGGGCACATGGAGGCGCCAGGGTACAGAATATCCGGATCACTGATAACGATACTACCTTCACTGCGATATTTAAAGCAGCACCGGCTACTATCAACCTGTTGCCGGTACAGGATGCATACGTGAGGGATGGAACAAATGCCGCCACTACTTTTGGCGTGACTGATTCTACGTTGCTCATTACGAAAGTTGCACCTGCCGGACAGTTGAATAACGGGCGTGAAACTTATCTGACATTCGATCTGACCAACAGGGCAAGCGCCGTATCATCCGTAGTGCTGAAAGTATTTGGATATGTAGATGCAGGTGGCTCCCTTATCAGTATACCTGTTGGAGCATATGCTGTAAGCAATACCAGCTGGTCTGAAAAGACGATCAACTGGAATAATAAGCCTGCTGCCGATACGACACTTTTATCGTCTGCCATCCTTACCAATGAGGCGGCGCGATATTATACATGGGACCTGACCAGCTATGTACAGCGTGAACTGGCAGCAGGACGGCGGAAGATCACCCTGGCGCTGAAAAGTCAGCAGGCGCACGATCCGCGTGTATTGCTGAACTCAAAAGAGGCAGGCGCTAATGCGCCGCAGCTGAGCATCATTGCCGATTCCACAGGAGATCCCAATTGTGTTCCTGTTGTTGCCAGCAGCGATGACGGCAATGTGGCGGCGAACGCCATTGATAACGATCTGAATACACGTTGGTCGGCAAGCGGCAACGGGCAGTGGATACAGTTCTGCCTGGGTAACACGGCAACCGTCACAGGTGTGGATATTGCATTCTATAAAGGCGATACCCGTCGCGCGTTATTTGATGTGCAGGTAAGCCCGGATGGAAACGCCTGGAGCAATGCAGCTACCGGTTTACAAAGCAGTGGCACATCACTCAGTTTTGAGAGCTTTAATTTTACTGCCAGAACAGCGAAATATGTGCGTATTCTCGGGCATGGTAATAATGTAAATGAGTGGAACAGCTATGCAGAGGTGAAGATCAAAACAACTGCTAATGCTGCTGCGGACAAAGCAGTGAGCCTGTCGGCACTTACAGTGTATCCTAACCCTGCCGGAGCATCCTTTACCGTGAAATTCAACCTGCCATCAAATGGATACACAACACTGGCTGTATATGATATGGGCGGTAAACAGCTGCTGGTACCGGTGAACGGCAGACTTGCAGCAGGAGCATATACAAAAACAGTATCTGCGGTGTCATTGCCGGCAGGTATGTATGTGGTAAAACTGGTGCATAACGGAAAGGTGAGCAGCCTGAAAATTATCAGGGAATAATATTCTTTCACCGCATTCCTCAAGCATGTGAGCATTGTGCGGTTAAATGTAGGGGTCTGTCAGCCAAAGGCCGGCAGACCCTTTTTATTCGCATGCCTGATAGCGTCAGGAGATCTTAAATGCGCGTCTAAAGCTTGTATGGAATATCCGCATTAAGTGTCAGCCCGTTATCAGACATCACTGTTTTTTATGGGTCGAGTCTTCAACAGATAGCCGGTAGTCATCTTCCGTAATACCTTTTACACCTCTGCTTTTTTTAGGGGGAGGGGTAGTTACAGCATCAGGCACTGGCGGCAATACGTGATGGTATTTCAATGCCTGTGAATCCGGTTTTGCTGCCGGCAACGTCTGTTGGGCTGTGGAGTCAAAATCGGGAAGGGCAGGCAGTATATCAATAATTGACACGGTATCCTTCGGGCGGATTAGGGGAACAGCAGGTTTTGTTTCAGCAGGTTTGTCTGATGTGCTGTCGGGAACAGTTACCGGTATCCTGATGGTAGGTGCAGGTTGAACGGGTGTTATCTTTTGGAGGGGTTGCTCTTTATGGCTGAACCACCACAGTGAAACGGCAACGGCAACAGTTGCCGCGCCGGCGGCTCCATACCAGCCTTTACCTTTGTGTTTTATAGCTTTTTCAGGCGTAGAAGTATTATCTGGTGCATCGGTCACCACATCCAACTGCATTTCAATACTGGCCCAGATACTGTCCGCCATATCGGGTACAGGCACCTGTTCCAGCTTTTCTGCTATTAATTTTTCGTATGGTGTGGTTGTATTCACTAAACCTTTATTGCTGTTAATTTTTGTTGAAGAATTTTTCTTGCCTCACTTAAATGCCATTTGCTGGTACCCTCGCTAATGTTTAATTGTTCTGCAATCTCCCTGTGGGTATAGCCGTCAATGGCATACAGGACGAACACGGCATGCGTAGCCGGCGGTAGTTGCCTGACCAGGGCGAGTATGGCAGCGGCATCCGTTTTTTCGATGACACTGTTGTTGACAGACGGCTCTTCCACCGTTTCCAGTTCTACGCTGCTAAAGCGGCTGCGTTGTTTGATATGATCCAATGACTCATTGATAACGATCTTTTTCAACCAGCCGTGGAAATTTCCTTTCGTAACATCAAAGGATTGGATGCTCCGGAACATTTTCACGAAGGCATGGGTCAGGATGTCAGCAGCCTCATGTTCATCGACAGCATAGCGCATGGCAATAGCCATTGCAAAGCCATAAAGCTGCCGGTATAATTGCTCCTGTGCTTTCCTATTGCCGTTGCGGCAATCAATGATAATATTACTTAAATCCTGCTCCAGCTGTTAATGAAACCGTTTGTTACAATTTGTCACCTTACATTGCGTAGATCTTCTTTCTCTCCTGCGGATTACCATTTGGTATCATGTACTTTCCTGGCAAAGAGCGCTGTTGTAATGGCGCTGACCGTTAGTTTATCTCCAGGTGTCAATTCATTATAGAACCACACATTCTGATCAATCAGGTCAATAATAGCAATTACGCCACCGTCGATGCTCAATTCATAACCTGAGAGCAGTTTAAATGGCAGTTTGCCTGTTTTTCCATTGGCCAGTTCCGTTTTTTTAATGCTCAGAGGTTTAATAATGATCGTATCTGTGCCGTTGGTAGCGAGCCCGTTATCTGCCTGTTTGATAAAGGTGAAAGGGTTCTTGTCGTTCTCGGCTTCCCGGTCGTAGAGATTGGTCATCGTTAACTCCCAGGTGATGCTCTTTGTCGTATCAGCACTGATGAGGGCGGAGAATATATATTCATAATGCTGCAACACCTCGAAACTTTTGAAGATAGCATTGGTGTTCATCAATTCGAAATCGTGGCTTTTGATGATCTGCTTTTCGGCCGCAAAGACCTGTACGGTGGTCGTGCCGTCGGTGAGCGCGTAGCGGAACCCTGCTTTTTCCTTTTCAACGACTTCAGATTTTGAAACGCCTGCCTGGTTCAACAAGAGGTTTTCCAGGAAAAAGCTACGTCCCCAACCGGGGTATTTGAGATGTACACCTCTTTTTATTCTCGAGGTGGCGATGCCCGGGAAAGACATCTTATTACCCCTGGATCCGTGCACGTGTTCCATGGTAGCCTGTTCCCTGAATTTTTCCGGCACTGCCAGTTTCATAGCGGGGCCACAGGCTGTCATACAAACTACACCGAGCATTAATACTGCATATTTCATCTTGATCCCGTTCTCTTTATTCATTAAAATAACTACTAATTTTTTTAAATCTGTTCACTTTGACGCAAACCGGTACCAATAACAATACCTCCTTTTTTTAAGAAGGGTTGGGTATCCCTCAAAAAAAAAATTTTTTTTCGTTCCCCCAACCCTTTGCCCTTTAGGAGGGGTATTACCGTTAAACACCAATAATATTCACTTAAGCGAAATGTATGAAAACAACTACTATGAAATGGGCTTTAATGGCAATGGTCTCTGCCTGTATGTTTTTCTCCTGTAAGAAAGATGAAGATAAACCCTCCGGTTGCGAAATTAACAAGGCGAACCTTTCCGGATCTTATAAGTTTACCGCTGTGGAATATAAGCAGAGCGCATCGGCTACGCCGGTGAACTATATGCAGTTTATGGAAGACTGTGAGAAGGATAATATCCTGGAATTAAGAAATGATGGCACCTACGAGTACAAAGATGCTGGTAATGTTTGTGCCTCACATGAAGTTGAAAAGGGTTCCTGGAACCTGCAGGGGCATATCCTTACCCTGGATGATGAGCCGCTGCCGGGCACTATTACCAGCTTTGATTGTAAAACACTGGTCTATTATGTGGAGAACGGGATCACTGATGGGGATAGAATGACATATACTATGACAAAACAATAACCGTATTCACAAGAGATTACAAAAACCTTGCGGGAGCTTTTCCTGCAAGGTTTTGTAATTAGATGAACATATGCATGACGGTGACACCGTGACTATCAGCGAGAGAAACGAGCTCAATGACTGCAAAGCAGGCCATTACCTATAGGAGCAATGGCACAGGATGGTATGTGACTGGTAAGGGATAAATGATGATTGACCTGCAGGTTTGGTTATGGCTTCCAAGCCTGCAGGGATAATCGCATAAACTGTAGAACTTCTTCATTAATATCTTCCTGCAGCAACATGCGGAAATGATGATTAAACTGATGCGCGTCGCCAGGCACCTGCACTATTTTCTGGAAACAGAGATTATCAGCATAGGGATGTTCAAAAGGGAACACCACATGTATAAAGTTCTTGCCTAATTGTGTGATCCATGCTATACGCGTATCCCCGCTGCCGATACCGATCATAGATTTGGTGGGGTACAGGTATACATCGCCCAGCTGTTGATATTGCTCTATGAAATGTTGGAGCAATAGCAGGGAGTGTGCTGATTTTCCGGCTATAAAAGCCTGGAGAAGCGGATCGTTGGAATGGTTCAGCATAGTTTCAGCGTTAATAGTTATAAACAACCATCCTAAATTTATGATGGTTTTGACAAATAGAGCAGTTGAAAAGAAATTTTAGGATGATTTATAAGATCCGTTGTATATATACTACTTTAGCAACGCGTCAGATAACAGAGCGATTATGATAAATAATGAGAGAGATAAAAACGAATCTTTTAAATGGACGATATCTAAAAATGGAATCCGGTCTGTTGCATTGGTAAATATTGACATATTCCCAATCTTCTAGGAAGAAATGAAATAGAGGAATACTATACTGGAACCGGTTTTTTTAGTCAAGGATACCTGGAGCAAATTTCTCCGGTTGGCTATGACTCCTGGAAACTTGCTGCGAGAAAAGGGCTTGAGTATGCATTTTCATTGACTACTGCACACTGGACTGTGCACATACATAATATAGAGGGGCGTAGCTTGACCGATACGAACCCTACTGTGGTTGGCTATACTATCTTATTGGCCTTTCTGGACAGAATAGGAATCAGGCTTAAAAGTGAACAAATTGAAATATTTGAGGACTATGTTTTGAAAAGCTGGGTGAAGCCATATAAGGAAGTTATTCCCGATTTTTTTAATCTTACCTACACAGAATATCCATAAAGGCTCATGACTACCAGACTGTTTTCAGCTTTGACTGACGTGTAGGTCCTTGCTCCTACAGTTAAGCTGGCTTCACTTCAATTCAATACCTTCCACCTCCAATAAATACTCCCCAAAATCGTTTATTTTATCAACGAGCTTAATTGACTTATTACCCAGATCAGTCAATATATAATCGACCCTCGGTGGTTTTGTCTGATATACCTTTCTCTGGATCATACCTTTCTTCTCCAGATCACGCAGCTGGCTGTATAACATCTTGTCATTGATATGTGGAATTGCTTTTCTAAGGTCTCCATATCTTACCGGCCCTTTGCGCAGGGCAAGCAGAATAGGCATTTTCCAGGTGCCGCCAATGAATGCCATTGTCAGTTCAATAGGGGTGTAATATAACCTGCCCTGGTAGAAGAAGTTCGTCATGGCGCAAAAATACGATTTGCAGGCGCTATCTTCCTTTACATACAAATAAGTATGTAAAGGCTGGCTTATGGGGAGGAGGTTTAACTTGCGCCAAATGTTCCGATATGACAGAAAACAGTACCATCAATGAATGGCTGACGATTCCCATTTTGCCTTGTAGCTCCGTTGTTCAAACGCTTGAATTTTGGGAAATGTTAGGGTATACGATCACCTATAAGCAAACCCGGCCTTACCAGTACGGGGTGGTAGAGCGGGGTGGATATGCACTGCACTTTGGGTATCTCAAAGGATTAGATAAGCAAACCAATTCCAATATGGGCTGCCTGGTAATAGTGGGGGATGCAGCAGCGGTATATAATGAATTTGCAGGCCGGTTCAGACAAACCACCGGTAAGGTACCTCATAGCGGCATTCCAAGAATTTCGAGGATGAAACCTGGTGCTACGCGTTTCACGCTCACAGACGTTGCGGGGAATGCAGTGATTTTTGTCAGCCGTGGCGAGCGGGATCAGGAAGTGTGGGAGGAGGCTGATAATCGCGACCAGGGTAGGATGAAGAGTGCTTTGACGGTTGCAAGGCGTTTTCGTGATTATAAGAACGATGACGTTATGGCTGCGCAAACGCTTGATGTAGCATTAAAACGCCGGGAAGGGGAACATCCGCTTGAAGTGGCTGAAGTGCTGGTAATGCGCATGGAGCTGGCAACAGCGATGAATGATGAAAAAGCGCTTGCTGAATGTAAAGCTATCCTGGGGCAATTAGATTTAAGGGATGAAGAGTTATTGCTTATTAATAAACGGCATAGTGCAGGGTGATGATATCCGGTAACTAATGGCAGGTAAATACAAGGAGTCTCCTCCGATTATTTTATGCCTCCCAGATTGTCTCCCAAAAAGGGACAAACTGCAGGTTTCGAAAAGGAGTCTTATGTATGTTGTGTGGGCCTTCGGTATATATACCGTACGAGACGGTATCTTGAATACCATTGATAAATTGCCACGGTGCTTGTTGAATTGGTTGCAACCAGGCTCTTTCTCTGTATACGGTTTTCTTTGCGAGCATCGACTGTGATAAGTCCAAGACGATGTTGTTTATGTCACATGGGATATCGACTGCGACTGCTAAAACCGCAAACCATTCGAATTCGACATGTTCCATATTATATGTTGACCTTTCGTTACTTATGCTAAAAAAAATGTCGGGGGCAGAACCTAGTTTAGCACAGGTTCCGCGGGAGGGTGTCCATATGTCCATTCGATGGAACTGACGTTGGGAATCTAAAGTAGTAATTGTCCATTTTTCATGAGAACTTTCATTCCAGGTTAATTTACCAAGTTTAAGCGTCTCAAAGTATTGAGAATTAGGTTTAGGGACGTATTGAATTGTTCCGAGGCCGGTTTTTTTATAAAAAGAGGAATGCTTCAATAGAAAATCTATCCGGAGGTGAACATTTTCTTTCCATATTTTATTGTTCCATGGCGCTTGGTCATTTGTACTGTCTCCAAATATGAGGAAGAAATGGTAGTTCCTGTTCCAGTTCATTACTAGTCTATTTTTGACAAGGTATGTATTTTATGATAATATTAAGTAAACACCGGGTATCCCGTCTCACGGCGCTCCTACAATGCAGCTCGTAGCCGCTTTTTGACCTGCGGAGGTAAATTCAAATAAGGCTGCTGCGAAAATTGCCAGCAGTAGTAAGATGGCGATTGCCGTTGTTCCGTATTGCTTCATGTTTTTCATAACTGCAAATTACTGCGGGTAAGTCCGAACCAAAAGTTACTTCCGGTTGAAGTGGACATATTTGCCCGTGAAGCGACAGGTAGCTGATAGTTGTGTTCGATGAGTTGTTATGGATTGATAATGAATGTGCTATATGCTGTGTTTTCGAAATAAATGCTTTAGGGTGCCAGATATAAAGTGTTGAGAATTTGAACAATACTATCCGGAAAAAAGTTATTTTTAAGGAATAAAGTTCGAGACGTATTTTAATCAGTGAACATATTGTAAGAAGTATTAACTTAAAACATTCCCATATACTTTTATTATTTATTCAGGACAGTTTACGATGAATCGGCAGGCTGCTCTATACCGGGACTAGTTTAATATCTTCAATAGTTTTTTATATTTCGTGGATCGATAGTGTACGTTATGCATTGACTTACCTATGGAGTTTTTGACCAAAATCATCTGAACAATGAAAAAATTAACCACCCACATGGCAGTGGTAGCAATGTTATTATTTGCCATGCTATTACCTCACTCCCTGTCTGCGCAAACAGATATTGATGCGCTCATGATGTCAAAGAATGAATTTTGTATAGGGCCTATGTATAGCTACAGCAGCTGGAAAAATTATTGGGAGGGAACCCGGAAAAGGGACAATGAAAATCTCGGGACCGTTTCCACAAGGATGCTTACTGTAATGGGAAATTATGGCATCACAAAGAAGTTGAGTATACTCTTTAGTGCGCCCTATGTCAAAACAAAAGCATCTGCAGGAACATTGCAAGGCCTGGATGGAATACAGGATCTTAGCCTTTTTCTGAAATGGCGTCCATTTCAAACAAAACTAGGTGCCGGAAAATTATCTGTATTGGGGATTGCAGGAGTGTCTGTTCCTTTAACGGATTATACGCCCGATTACCTGCCACTCTCGATTGGCCTGCATAGCAAAACGGCTTTAGGACGACTAATGGTGGATTACAAGTGGAGGGACTTCTTCGCCACAGCTTCTGCTACCTACGTTCTCAGGGATAATATTAAAATTGACCGGGAGTCTTATTACACCACCGAAATGCACAATACGCATGAGGTAGAGATGCCGGATGCCTCCAATTATAATTTCCGGGCGGGCTTTAGAAATCAGCGGTGGATAGCGGAAGCGGTAATGAATATCTGGACTACATTAGGCGGATTTGATATTACCCGGAATAATATGCCTTTTCCCAGCAACAAAATGAATGCAACTACTTTAGGCGCAAATTTTAAATACGTCCTCCCGCCTTTGCCGCAGCTATCAATAGTAGCAGGTGGCAACACTACGGTTGCCGGTAGAAATGTAGGACAAGCAACTACTGTTTACGGGTCTGTTTTTTATATCCTGAACTTCTCAAAGAAGTCAAACGCAACTGACCCAACTTCAAAAGTTAAATGATATGAAGAAGATAAATTTTTACCTGGTTATAGTTCTTGTAACGGCAATATCAGCCATTACTGCCTGCAACAAGGATATCGAAGGAAGGACTGACAATATTCCGGCACTTTCTCCTGCCAACATCGATTTGAATGCCGGAACATGGAAGCCGGTGCTACTGACCTCGCCATCAGAATTTGCAGTGGCTGCTCCGGGCGCTACTACATCCCCCGACTACATAGCACAGATCAATGAAATAAAATCCTGGCAGGCCAACCTGACCAGTGAAGAAAAGGAATTGGTGAAATACTGGAGTGCAGGGGCGGTACTGCGCTGGAACGAGATATTGCGTGAGTTGGTAGCTAAACACAACTTGCCGCCATATCAGAATGACGACGGTACTTACCCGATACCAAGCGCCAGCAATCCGCTGGCATACCCGCAGTTTCCATTTGCGAATCCTCCCTATGCTGCAAGGGCTTATGCTTATGTATCGGCTGCCCAATACGACGCACTTATTGCTGCCTGGTATTATAAAACGTTGTACAATCGTGCTGCACCTTATAAAGTGGATAGTACTTTGAATGTGCTTATTCCTAAATCCGATCTTCCGTCTTATCCATCAGAAGATGCGGTACTGGCTGGTGTAGCTGCGGAAATGATGAAGTTGCTCTTTCCCGGCGATCAGGAGTTTATTCAACAGAAAGCTGAGGAAGAGAAACGGGCCCGCATTATAGCAGGCGCCAACGTTCGCAGCGATATAGAAGCTGGAGAGGCTTTAGGTAAAGCTGTGGCGCAGAAATTTGTGGCAAGAGCAAGAGGCGACAGGGCTGGAGCTGCTGTGGGGAATGCCACGGTGTGGAAGCAACTGGCAGATGATTGTACAGCTAAAGGGGAGATTGCCTGGCAAAGTCTTGAAACGCCCAAACGGCCTCCCATGTTGCCTTTGTTCGGAAAAGTGAAGCCATTCCTTTTCGATTCACTGACAGTGATCGCATTACGGCCTGGTCCGCCGCCTTCGACCTCGGGCGCCGATATGAAAGCTGAGGTGGAAGAAGTATATTACCAGACCTCGCATCCGAGCCGTGAGAAGATGCGCATTATAGATTTCTGGGCTGATGGTGCAGGTACCTATACACCTCCCGGCCACTGGATGTCGATTGCTGCGGAGGATTTTATCAGGAAAAACTTTAGCGAAGTGCGCTGGGCACGCAATATGGCACTTCTTGCGATGACTGAAATGGACGCAGCCATCGTTTGCTGGGATACAAAGTTTACCTATTTCAATCCCCGTCCATGCCAGATGAACCCGAATATAAAAACACTTACCGGCGTTCCGAATTTTCCGTCTTATATATCGGGGCATTCAACTTTTAGTGGTGCGGCTGCAAGGATACTGGGATATATCATTCCCGAAAGAGCTGCTGCTTATGAAGCGATGGCTGAGGAAGCTGCCATGTCCAGGTTTTATGCCGGGATCCACTACAATAAAAGTGACTGTGGAGTAGGGCTGGTGGTAGGAAGAAATGTTGGCAACTATGCAATACAAAGAGCTAAGTCCGACGGTGCAGAATAATTGATGCCCCGGTGATGACAGTGTTTTCTTTTACTGTCAGGCAGAAAAAACATATAGCGCCTGTATCTGGATTTGAAGCGAACGCCCGAAGTCATGCACTTCCAGGGGACAATTCAAGAAAAGATACAGGCGCTTTTATTTGGATACCGGGTGAAAACCGGTGTCTTTCAAATATTATGGATGGCGGCTGACTCGCCATTATTTACGGAAAAGAAACACCCGTAATCTGTTCACAACGGGAAAGGAACTTTTCCTGTATAGCAGGATCTTCGGCTTCCGGCAGGAAACGAGCTTTTCTTTTATGGTGAAAATACTGCCCGCTTACGCATGCTTCCGGATCATTGCTTACCGCCAGCCATACCTGTGTTTCGAAACCCTTGTCAAGATTGTCCGGAGCGCCGGCGCCTCCCATCTTTGTTGGCACCCAGCCGGGATCAACGGCATTAGCATACACATCTGTCCACTTACGGGCTACCGCCATACACAGTATTACATCGTGCAGCTTAGTATCGGAATAGCTGATGTGGCCATGTTTGGCATCTAAACTTTTCGGCAGGCTTTCTACTTTTGGATTGCCTTGCAGATGCATGCCGGAACTCAGGTAGATGAGCCGTTCAGGTTTATGCATCAGGGAGGTCAGGATGTAAGGAGCGAGCGTATTTACAGTGAATAACAGGGGCAGGCCTTCCGCCCCGACACTGTCTTTCGGTACCTGGTAAACACCCGCGTTATGGATCACCGCTTCAAAGGCGCCTTTGGCATTTAATTCCAATGCCAGTGCTTTTGTTTGTTCAATACTGGAGAGGTCGGCGATGAACACATCTTCAGCGCCAGGCGCTTTCTCCATTGCGTGCTTGCCCCTTGCTTTATTGCGTGCATGAAGCACCACCTGGTGACCTGAGCTTATCAAAGATCTTGCAGCCAATAGTCCCAGGCCATCTGCGGAGCCTGTAATAAATATTCTCGCCATGTTATCGGGTAAAAAAGTTATAAGCCTCTATATTGCTCATCTGTAACTTTCTCCATCCATTCCACCACCTTACCGTTCAGGTTCTCCTGGATAGCAATATGCGTCATGCCTGTTGTAGCGGTCGCTCCATGCCAATGCCTTTCGTTAGGTTCGAACCAAACCACGTCTCCGGGTTGTATGGTTTCTACGGGGCCGCCTTCACGCTGTACCCAGCCAAAGCCTGCTGTAACAATGAGGGTTTGACCGAGGGGATGAGTGTGCCAGGCCGTCCTTGCTCCTGGTTCAAAGGTTACGCTCGCAGCTGCAGCACGTCTGGCCTCATTGGCATCAAAAAGCGGATCTATCCTCACAGCACCTGTAAACCAATCGTCCGGCCCCTTGACGGAAGCCCTCGAACCTATTCTTGTTATTTCCATTATTTATTCTTTTAACTATCCAACAAATATTGATCCTGAAGATGGGAGGCAGGACGCCTCATTAAATAATGTTTGCAGCAATGTGATCGGGCGCTACTCCATCTGTACCAAAGCGTTTGGCTTCAGCGAATTTTGATTCAGAAATAGTGAATGCAACCGCATGAGCGCCCATTGCTTTCGCAATTTTAATGCCCATATACCCTAAACCACCGATACCTGCGACAGTGATACGGGCGTACTACAACGGCGTAGTAGGTGCTAAATTAAGGTTTTCCGGTATGGTCAGTATATAGTACTTGCCAACAATGATCTTTCCGGAATAGCCACCAAAAGTTGACGCACCGGGAAATTTATCGGGCATAGTCCCGGGCGGTTCTTAATGAGACCGGAAGGTCACTGTTCTCAACAGGGAACTGTCTCTCAGGTAAATTCAGGAAAACGGCCATAATGTGGGATGCAGCATTTTTATGCTGATCGTAGTCAAGATAAATGCAGAACTGTATTATCTGCAGTCATGAGCCAGAGGTTAGCGGGTTAGGATAAAATAAGTGCATTTAAGGTGTGCTGTTTTTTATAAGAAGATCTTGTATTTTGAATGTGATTAAAAAAATATCCGGGCAAATAGTGTAAGTTTTTAGCATGCCGGCATACTAATGAATAAAAACGCTTAAAATGAGAACATTAAATTTACTGAAAACCATTGTTTTAAGTCTGGCCCTGTTAACAGCAGCGTTTCAGCCGGTATCTGCCCAGGAACAGAAAGGGCTCCTGTGGGAGATTTCTGGTAAGAACCTGTCAAAACCTGCTTATTTATTTGGCACCATTCACCTGTACGATACCAGTTCATATGAGTTACCCCAGGCGCCGTTTGATATGTTAGACAAAGTGGATAAGGTATACTTCGAGCTGGACTTCGCAAAGATCGATCCCTCAGAAATGATGGCTGCCATGTTTATACCAGACACTACACAATACATCAATAAATTGCTGGACGCTGCATCATTAGAAAAGCTCCGGGCTTTGTCCTCCACTTCCGTTACGCTAAACATGCTTGGAGACAGATTGTACGCTATCAAGCCCGTGTTGCTGATCGCACTGATCATGGGAAATGATGGCAAGGCGGCCTCGGTCGACCTTGCATTGTACGGCGCTGCAGGTAAGAAGAAACTGCCTACCGGCGGATTGGAAACGGTAAAGGAAGAAATGGACGCCATCAATGCCATCTCTATTCCCGAACAGGTAAAAATGCTCCAGCAGACGTTGATAAGAAAGCAGCCGCCTGCAGCATTGCTGAAGAATATGACGGCGGTGTACGTTAAGCAGGACATTGAGCGTCTGCTGACGGAACTGAATGATGAAAGTCCGCTTGACGTGAATTTCAACGAACAATTACTCGTTAAAAGAAATATTGTGATGGCCGCAAGAATCGACTCCCTGCTGCAGCATGAACATCCACTGATTGCTGTGGGCGCCGGGCACCTGGGGAACAAGACAGGCCTCATAATGTTATTGAAAGAAAAAGGGTATACTTTGAAGAACATTCCCTTTAACATTAAAAAGGCGCATGAGTAATGACCAAATCCGAGTTCCTGGAACACACAATGCCGCATCAGGGAATCATTTTCAAAGTAATAAACATCTATGCGGATACGAGAGAGGATAAAGAAGACCTTTTACAGGAAATCTGGCTACAGCTATGGTTGTCTTTTCCCAGGTTTCAGCATAAAAGTAAAGTGTCTACCTGGATGTACCAGGTAGCATTGAACACGGCATTGACGCATTCTAAAAAGTCTGCCACGCGGCAAAAACATACACAACAGATAATGCCAGCACCCTCAGTTGATTATGATGACCAGGTACATCATGACCAGGAGCGCATACTCTGGGATGCTATCCGTGCGCTTCCCAAAGCAGAAAAAGCTTTGATCCTGCTGTATATAGACGGCATCAGCTACCGCGAAATATCAGATATCACAGGTGATTCAGAAAATAATGTCGGTGTTAAACTGAGCAGGATACGGCAGAAACTGAAAGATTTAATCACACGTACTAAAATTGAATACTGATGGAGCCGATGGATGACTTTGATTCGCTGTTAAGGGCAGCTGCCGGAGAGTACAATAAGACGTCGTTTACTGAGAGTGATGTAAGCAGGATGATAGATGAACGCCTTGTTGCCAGCAAGAAAGGGCTGCGTCTTCAATTCAAAAAGGAGATCAACATCATTATAACATGCCTGTTCTTTTTTATAATATTTGAGTGTTTCAACTCGCTCAGGAAAACCATCACCGTACCGCCGATCACCCTGGTACAACATGTTACAAACATAGGGGGAATACTGTATATGCTGGTATGGCTCTTTATGTTTAAGCGACTCAGGCAGATTTCCTCAAGTCAGAAGGATATACATATCAGCAATTATATCAGGAATATTTATGAGAAAACGCAACAGGTCATAAACATATACCTATGGACATCGACAGGCGTTAGTGTTACGATGATAGCAGTACAGTTTAAACTCTTTCCGCATCTTACATGGTATTGGGCATTGGCTATATGGCTGGTGTTGAGTGTACTGGTGCATTATATTAATGTATGGTATATCAGGGTGCGATTTGGGAAGCGTATTCAGGAGATGAAGGAATTAATGGAGGAGTTTGAATAATAAGATGCAATGCCGGGTGATAGCCACCCGGCGTTGTTGTTAAAAGTTGTTTTATATTTGAACGCTTTTGGAAATATTATGAATGTTTTTTTTGATGGTTTGTGATGGAAATCCCAATTTCTATAAATCATAAAGACATTAATGACTGCGGAGGAATTTAAAATTTTTTGGACATCCAACTATCCTGATACGATTCCGATAGGACATCATTTTAGGCATGACTATGCCGATCGCTGGTTTCGTATTCATAGCCTGCCGGATTCCCGCCGGTATCCTTCGGGGCCGAAAGACTGGGATATATTGTTGAGCAGGCAAAACATCATTCTTACTGATTTGTTTACGAACGGATCTCCCTTCGTTCTTGTAACAGGAGAATTTTATATTGAGGGTTATACTGATTCGTCTGCAACCAATGAAACGGCATCTGTCAAGCCCTTTGCATTCACCCGGCTGGAGCCTATTGATCTGCATCTGCACGATCCGGTGAATTATGAAAAGGGGCAAATCTATACACTAATGTTTACGGAACAGGTCTGGTCTCATCATAAGTATGACGAAATACTCAGAGATGTGGCGGAAGATAATCTGAGAGTCTTCTTTGTTTCTATCTGTAATAATTGTATTGTAGCGCCTTATGATGGCGGGATGGATATCATTCTAAGGGATTCCTCAACCCGTGATCTTTACAAAGAAAGGTATAGGCAATGGCTGTCGTCCAGAGAAGATGGGTTGTAGATGAGCTATCGTGTGGTTATTATCTAATATCATCTCTGGTAGGAAGGCCCTGATAACAGGTTTGCAAGCTACTGCTGCTTCGTCAACCGGAAATAAAACAGGGTGTATATAACCAGGAATAATAGATTCGGAATTAGCAATGGCATGTCGCCAGGATTATCACTAATAATCGGCACGAGTGAAATCAGTGTCACCAATACCGCTCCTCCGAAGTAAAATAGTGGCCGCTGTACCTTGCTGGCATATATCCTGGGGCTTGCCAGGAAAAGCGCAGGCAATGAAAAGATAAACAAAAGCAGATGCTGGAAGATATCGGCCACGGCGAATAGTATGAGTAATGCCTGTTTCCCTTCAAACCCCTCGTTTGCAGATTCGTAATAAACGAGAAACAAAACGGAGGATAATATGAATGATAAAACAACCGTAAGAGAAAGATTCTTAAGTAAAAGTTTACGCATGATACAGGGATCTGGCACGAACATACTGCAATTTTTTCATTTCATCCGCCAAATGAATTATCTAAATCCATATGATAACTTAAGCTGGCGCTGTTGATAGTAAAAATTTACGTTTAATATGAAGTGTGTAGTTTCGGGGTAGGTGACAGATTAAGATTCGGTTGTTCTGTTCCCGCGGATATTTTCATTTAAACTCTGTAAGAAGGCGTTGAGATCTTCGTCTTTGTCCAGACCGAGCTTCTGCTTGATCCTGTAGCGGCTCATTCTGACACTTTTGGCTTCAACATGCATCAACTGTGCTATTTGCCGGGTATCCATCTGCAGATAGACATAAGCGCATAATTTCAGGTCGAGCAATGTAAGCTTCCGCTGTGCTCTCTCAT